>NZ_JARVSX010000010.1:0-127563 GCF_030208975.1 Pseudomonas sp. ME-P-057 | reverse complement strand
AAGCTGCAAGCTGCAAGCTGCAAGCTGCAAGCTGCAAGCTGCAAGCTGCAAGCTGAAGCGATCGCCTTGAACTTGCGGCTTGTAGCTTGCGGCTTAATGCCTGCCGCTCATCACGCACATGACCTGCTTTCATATGCCAGATAAAACCCGATGGGTTAGAATGCCCCCCTTTTCTACTGCCCGATCCCCGAGGACCGCCATGTTCAGCCGTAATTTGACCATCGCCAAGTACGACTCCGACCTGTACGCCGCTATGGAGCAGGAAGCCAAGCGTCAGGAAGATCACATCGAACTGATCGCCTCGGAGAACTACACCAGCCCGGCTGTCATGGAAGCCCAAGGCTCGGTTCTCACCAACAAGTACGCCGAAGGCTACCCGGGCAAGCGTTACTACGGCGGCTGCGAATACGTTGATATCGTCGAGCAACTGGCTATCGACCGCGCCAAGCAACTGTTCGGCGCCGATTACGCCAACGTCCAGCCACACGCCGGTTCGCAAGCCAACAGCGCGGTGTATCTGGCGCTGCTCAATGCCGGCGATACCATTCTGGGCATGAGTCTGGCCCACGGCGGTCACTTGACCCACGGCGCCAGCGTCTCTTCCTCGGGCAAACTGTACAACGCTGTTCAGTACGGCATCGACGGTAATGGCTTGATCGACTACGACGAAGTCGAGCGCCTGGCGGTTGAGCACAAGCCCAAGATGATCGTTGCCGGTTTCTCGGCCTACTCGCAGATCCTCGATTTCCCGCGCTTCCGCGCCATCGCTGACAAAGTCGGCGCCTACCTGTTCGTCGACATGGCCCACGTTGCAGGCTTGGTGGCTGCGGGTGTTTACCCGAACCCGGTTCCATTCGCCGATGTCGTGACGACCACCACGCACAAAACACTGCGCGGCCCACGCGGCGGCCTGATCCTGGCGCGCGCAAACGCCGAGATCGAGAAGAAGCTGAACTCCGCCGTCTTCCCGGGCGGTCAGGGCGGTCCTCTGGAGCACGTCATCGCGGCCAAGGCGATCTGCTTCAAGGAAGCGCTGCAACCCGAGTTCAAGACCTATCAGGAACAAGTAGTGAAAAACGCCAAGGCCATGGCCGGCGTATTCATCGAGCGCGGTTTCGACGTGGTGTCGGGCGGCACCGAAAACCATCTGTTCCTGCTGTCGCTGATCAAGCAGGACATTTCCGGCAAAGACGCTGACGCCGCATTGGGTAAAGCGTTCATCACCGTGAACAAGAACTCGGTGCCAAATGATCCACGCTCCCCGTTCGTCACCTCCGGCCTGCGCTTCGGTACTCCGGCCGTTACCACTCGCGGCTTCAAGGAAGCTGAGTGCAAGGAACTCGCAGGCTGGATCTGCGACATCCTCGCCGACCTGAACAACGAGGCCGTCATTAACGGCGTGCGTGAAAAGGTGCAGGCCATCTGCGCCAAGCTGCCGGTTTACGGCGCTTGATAGCGGTTGCCTGATGTGAAAAAGCCCGGCTTCTTAGCCGGGCTTTTTTATACTTTTATGGTTAAAGGAGCACGCTTGCCCGCGAATTCGGAGTGTCAGTCACTCCAGATGGCCCTGACCCACCGCGTCCGCCAGCAAGCCGGCTCCTACAGTCAGGCGGTGCGTCAACTCATGCTGAAAGTTATCAGCACGTGCTGCTTTAATCTGCCGCGACCTGCGCAAACCCCGCCCGGATCTTCTCCTCCGGCAGTTCATCGGCGATGAACACGATAACGCTCTCACGCTTTTCGCCTTCCGCCCATTCAACGTCGAAATCAAATCCGTAAAGCTTCAAAACCCCTTGAAACACTAGCTTGCGATCTTCGCCGGCGATGTTCAGTACGCCTTTGTAGCGCAGCAGTTGTTTGCCGTGTTCTTCGAGCAGCTCGTTCATGAAGGTGCTGAGCTTGTCGATATCAAGCGGCTGGTCACTGCGCAGGACCAGGCTACTGATGCGGTCGATGGAGCGGCCCGCTGTAGCGGCCGGGCGCAAGGTCATGCCGCCGACGTCTGCGTTGAGGTTGAAGCCGCGTACATCAAGGAGTTCGGCCAAGTCGATCTTGCCGTGCTCCACCACGCGGATCGGCGCGCGACGGTTGATCCGAGTCAGTCGCTCGCTCAGTGCTTCGAACGTCGCCGCATCCACCAGATCGGTCTTGCTCACCAGCAGGCGATCAGCGAAGCCAATCTGCGCCTGGGCGATGGTCTGTTCCAGATGCGTCTCGGCGTTGGCGGCGTCGACCAAGGTGATAATACCGTCGAGGATATAGCGTTCGCGCAGCTCTTCGTCGATGAAGAATGTCTGCGCAACCGGTGCGGGGTCTGCCAGGCCGGTGCACTCGATCACCAGCCGGTCGAATGCGATTTCACCGGTGTCCAGGCGCTCCAGCAGCAGGTAAAGAGCCTTGGTCAGGTCAGTGTGAATGGTGCAGCAGACGCAGCCGTTGGACAGGGTCATGACCTGCACGGGTTCGTCACCCAGCAATTGGGTATCTATGCCGGCATCACTGAATTCGTTCTCGATGACGGCGATTTTCAGGCCGTGCTCTTCTTTGAGCAGATGACGCAGCAAGGTGGTTTTGCCCGCACCAAGAAAGCCGCTGAGGATTGTGACGGGGATAGCGTGTAAAGCGGTCATGCGTTCTCCTGGGGTGTCACTGCTCAAGCTATAGGAGCGCGCTTGCCCGCGAATGCGATCTGTCTGCACCCTCTTGGGAAACAGTTGAACTGCATTCGCGCGCAAGCGCGCTCCTACAAGATGGAACGTCTGCCAGCCAAATTGTCAGACGCAAACGCGCCACGACTGGCGTGGCGCATTATTAAAGCAGGCGTTGCAGGGGTCACCTGTTTAGCAACACTTGGGGCCACCCTTCCCGCCGTAACGCGCGTCCTGACGCTCCCGGAAGAACATCTCGTAGCTCATCACCGGCTTGTCCGGGTGGGTCTTCTGCATATGTTCAACGTAGTTGTCGTAGTCGGGCATGCCCACCATCAGCCGTGCGGCCTGGCCGAGGTATTTGCCGAGCTTGCTGAGGTCATTGAACATACGCAGCGCTCCAGTCGATCAATGGGTTTCGGGGAATGCCTGGAAAGGCGATTCCTTGTCCGTACGTTCTTTCTTGACCCACGCCACACGACCGACCTTCACCGCGTAGAACAGAATGCTCAGCACCACAAACAGGAACAGCGTGGTCAGGACGGCGTTGGTGTAAGCGTTGAAGATCACGTGCTGCATCTGATCAACGGTCTTGGCCGGCGCCAGGACCTGACCGGCGTCTGCCGCGGCACTGTACTTCTTCGCCAGCGCCAGAAAGCCGACCGCAGGGCTTGGGTCGAACAGCTTGATGAAGCCCGCCGTTACAGTGCAGATCAACAGCCAGGACGCCGGCAGAATGGTCACCCACACATACTGCTGACGCTTCATTTTGATCAGCACAACGGTCGCCAGCATCAGCGCGATCCCCGCCAGCATCTGGTTGGAGATACCGAACAGCGGCCAGAGCGTGTTGATACCACCCAGTGGGTCGATTACGCCCTGGTACAACAGATAGCCCCAGAGCGCGACGCAACCACCGGTACCGATAGCGTTGGCGGTCCAGGATTCAGTGCGTTTGAGCGCAGGCACGAAACTGCCCAGCAGGTCCTGCAGCATAAAGCGGCCCGCGCGCGTACCGGCGTCGACTGCGGTCAGGATGAACAGCGCCTCAAACAGAATTGCGAAGTGGTACCAGAACGCCATGGTGTTCTGACCGGGGAATGCCTGATGCAGGATTTGCGCGATGCCCACTGCCAGAGTCGGTGCCCCGCCAGCACGGGCCAGTACGGTGTTCTCGCCGATGTCCTTCGCCACGGCGGTCAGCTGATCCGGTGTAATCAGGAAGCCCCAGCTGCTGACCATTTGTGCCACCGAGTTAACGTCGGTGCCGACGATGGCCGCCGGGCTGTTCATCGCAAAGTACACGCCCGGTTCGATGACCGAGGCCGCGACCATGGCCATGATTGCCACAAAGGACTCCATCAGCATGCCGCCGTAGCCGATGTAGCGTGCGTTGACTTCGTTGTCCAGCAGCTTTGGCGTGGTGCCCGAGGAGATCAGGGCGTGGAAACCGGATACAGCGCCGCACGCGATGGTGATGAACAGGAACGGGAACAGCGTGCCTTTCCAGACCGGACCTGTACCGTCGGTGAACTGGGTCAGCGCAGGCATTTTCAGCTCGGGCGCCAGAATCAGGATGCCGATGGCCAGCGCAACGATGGTGCCGATTTTGAGGAAGGTGGACAGGTAGTCCCGAGGCGCCAGCACCAGCCAGACCGGCAGCATGGCTGCCACGAATCCATAGCCAACCAGCATCCATGTGATTTGCACGCCGGTGAACGTGAACATCGGCGCCCATTCAGGACTCGCCGCCACAAGACCGCCGACCCAGATCGACAGCAGCAATAGCACCACGCCCACAACCGAGATTTCGCCGATGCGGCCCGGACGGATGTAGCGCATGTAGATGCCCATGAACATCGCGATCGGGATTGTCGCCATGACTGTGAACATGCCCCATGGGCTCTCGGCCAGTGCCTTGACGACGATCAGGGCCAGCACCGCGAGGATGATGATCATGATCAGGAAGCAGCCGAACAAGGCGATGGTGCCGGGAATGCGGCCCATTTCTTCGCGAACCATGTCGCCCAGCGAGCGGCCGTTGCGGCGGGTCGACAGGAACAGGATCATGAAGTCCTGAACCGCACCCGCCAACACCACACCGGCGATTAGCCAGAGGGTACCGGGCAAGTAGCCCATCTGCGCAGCCAGGACCGGGCCCACCAGCGGCCCCGCGCCAGCAATGGCGGCAAAGTGGTGGCCGAACAGAATGTGTTTATTGGTGGGAACGTAGTCGAGCCCGTCGTTTTTGAGCACCGCAGGCGTTGCCCGGGTCGGGTCGAGTTGCATGACCTTGGTTGCAATGAACAGGCTGTAATAGCGATAAGCGACCAGATAAATGGCCACCGCGGCAACCACAATCCAGAGTGCATTGATCGCCTCCCCGCGACGCAATGCAACCACTCCCAGGGCCCAGGCCCCAAGGATTGCAACAAATAGCCAGGGCACGTGGCGCATCAGACCATTATTGTTTTTCATTTTTTTGTTTCCAACTGAGTGGACTTATTGTTGTTCAGCAAGCGGAGTTTAGCGCCGCCGGAGCGAAAGGCTACCCCCACGATGGTCTAGCGCGATATTTGTCCTATAGTCAACGCAGCGGGCGCTCGAGGCGCTAAGGAGTAGCTGTGTAATGACCGATACCCATGAAAAACGTCGTCGTTTTAAACGCATCGCATTCGATGCCAAAACCGAGCTCAGCCAGGGTGATCGAACCTGGACGGTTCACTTGATCGACTTGTCGTTGAAAGGGCTGCTGATTGAAAAGCCATCGCCTTGGGAGGGTGATCCCGGCGAACGCTTCCAGGCTGACATTCACTTGAACGTGGATATCGATGTGCGGATGCAGGTGCGCCTGACCCATGATGATCACAATCATCTAGGGTTCGTCTGCGAAAACATCGAACTCGACTCCGTCACGCATTTGCGGCGGCTGGTCGAGCTCAATATTGCTGATCACGATGAGCTGGAGCGTGAACTCGGGGCGCTCATGGGCGGTTGAGTCGCGCGGCGGGAGGCGGCGTCATACAGATCAAATCAGCTTTTGCCTGGCGGCTTCTTCCAGGGAACTCTGTGCCAAGTGCTGAATGATGCTGTCGGCGGACGGGTTGAAGGGCACCGCGAACACCAGCAGCAGTTGCATCCAGGTGGTCACGGTTTCGCTTTTCTCAATCCGCCCCAGTACGTTGCCGTCGCGGTCTTTGTAGACTGTCTCCAGTACCAACCGATTATGGACAACGCTTGGGATCAAGAACATCGTGGCGCCGGTCAGAATGGCGCTGCCCAGGTTCCCCGTTTCCTCGTTGCGCACGTTGGCGTACACGTACACGTCCGACTCGACTTTGTCAGTGGTCACACGCCCAAAACGCCCGGACTGGTTGAAGGCGTCAAGCAGCACTTTCTCCCATGCACCGACGTTGGTTCCACCCGCTCTCTGCTCGCCATTGAACGTGTGGAGCGCGGTAAAACGGATGTATGCCGTCGGTTTGGTCGCTGTTCCCTTGCTCGCCAGCGGCCAGTTTTCCACGGCCGGCAGGTCGTACTGCGAGTACGACACGCATCCGCTCAGCGATACGCCGAGCATTAACACCAGTGCTTTGATTGCGGACTTCATGGCGTTGTGATTCCTTTCAATGGGCATTTAGTTGGGTGACGGCAGCGTCAGTCAGCTTGGTGATCAAGTCACGCAGCTGCCGACTGCCCAGCCCCGGCGACGCATAGTCGGCGTCATAGATACCGACGTTGTGGGGTTCGTCCACTTTCTCCATGGACTTGGCGAGGGTCTTGCCCGTGCGGTCCTCAATCGTCAGCTCACCTGCGAGGTCGTAGGTGTCGACGTAGATCGGGCCGTTGACCCAGATATAAATCGTCAATGTCAGTAGCGCGCCGGGGAAATAGGCCGGATGAGGCGAGCGCTTGCCGTGAAGCGAGATCAAATTGAATCTCAACATCACGTCCTGATCGCCAAGCCTGGCCGGGAAGACCGAGACATCTTTGAAATAGCCGGCACTTTCGATGTAGTGATTGATTTGCGCTGTCAATTGACGACTGACGTTCTTGCGCATTTCGTCATCGATTTTCGGCACCGAGACGACGACGTCCGCCATCTGTGCAACCCGTGGGCTGGTGACCGTAGCCGCCCTGTCCGGCTCGCCGATGGGCCCATAGGTGTTGAAAGAGAAACAACCGGTCAGTGACAAAAGCGCGCCAAGGAGTAGCAGATGGGCAATCCGTTTCAAACCAACATCCTTATTTCGGGCGAACGGCCGTGCCACGGTCAGAAAATAACCGCAGGGAGGCCATTCAAAATTTTCAGGGAGAAGTTGCCGCACTCACTTTATGGGGTGGCCGTGCGAAAACGAGGCGGCGATATTAATGTGCCATCATTATGGCGTCAATTTCTGGTGCGGTTTTTTTTGAGGGCCGACACCCAAGCGTCGGCTTTCTCACTCCTCGAATAACGCGTCCAATGCCTGATCCAGTCGGGTCACGCCGATCACGGTCAGGCCAGGAGGCGACTCTTTCGGCGCATTGCCCTTGGGCACGATGGCGCGCTTGAACCCGTGCTTGGCGGCTTCCTTGAGCCGCTCCTGGCCACTGGGCACCGGCCGCACTTCACCCGAGAGGCCAACCTCGCCGAATACCAGCAAGTCACCCGGCAACGCGCGGTTGCGCAAGCTGGACATGACTGCGGCCATCAATGCCAGGTCGGAAGCCGTTTCCAGCACCTTGACCCCGCCGACCACGTTCAGGAACACATCCTGGTCGTGGGTCGGGATCCCGCCATGTCGGTGCAGGACGGCGAGCAACATCGCGAGCCGGTTTTGGTCCAGCCCTAAGGTGACGCGACGCGGGTTGGACAAATGGCTGTCATCCACCAGCGCCTGCACTTCCACCAGCATCGGACGGGTGCCTTCCCACGTGGCCATGACCACGCTGCCGGCGACTTCTTCCTGGGCGCGGGTGAGAAAGATTGCAGAGGGGTTCGAGACTTCTTTCAGGCCCTTGTCGGTCATGCCAAACACGCCGAGTTCGTTGACGGCGCCGAAGCGGTTTTTGACGGCGCGCAACAAGCGCAGTCGGCCATCGGACTCGCCTTCGAAATACAACACGGTATCAACCATGTGCTCCAGCACGCGCGGTCCAGCCAGGGCGCCCTCCTTGGTCACGTGTCCGACCAGGAAGATCGCCGTGCCACTCTGTTTGGCGTAACGCACCAGCAACGCCGCGCTTTCACGAACCTGCGAGACGCCACCGGGCGCCGATTGCAGCTGTTCAGTGAAGATGGTCTGGATCGAATCGATGACCATGACTTTGGGCTGCTCGATACGGGCAGTGGCGATGATGGTCTCGATGCAGGTCTCGGTCATGACCCGCAGCTTGTCCTGGGGCAGGCCCAGACGCCGCGCGCGCATCGCCACTTGCTGCTGCGATTCTTCGCCGGTGACGTACAACGCCGGCATGCGCTCGGCGATGGCGCAGAGTGTTTGCAAGAGAATGGTCGACTTGCCAATGCCGGGGTCACCGCCGATCAGCACCACCGAACCGTCCACCAGGCCGCCGCCCAGCACGCGGTCCAGCTCAGCCGAGTTGGTGGTGAAACGAGGTATTTCCTCAACGCTGACTTCAGCCAGGGTTTTGATTTGCGCCTGTTGGCCGGTCCAGCCCGAGCGTCCGCTGGGCGCCGCTGCCGCGCTGTTATCGATGACCGTTTCAACGAGGGTGTTCCAGGCACCGCATTCGCTGCACTGGCCCGCCCACTTGGGAAACGTCGAGCCGCACTCGGTGCAGCCGTACATGCGTTTGGCCTTGGCCATGACACCCCCGATGTAAAAAGGGGGCAATCATAACCGATGCACCCACTCACTGCGCACGACGCGGGCCGGGTCCTGTCGGCCTGCACGCTTTTGGAGGATTGCATAAAACTAACCGGTCAGAACCCGGTCGATTGCATGGATTAAGCGAGATGCAGCTAGCTGACTTACACTGCATTTACCACTCTCATCTGTAACAAAGGAATACACCCATGAGCGTACTAAGCGAGTTCAAAGCCTTTGCCGTAAAAGGGAACGTCGTCGACATGGCCGTCGGTATCATCATCGGCGCGGCTTTCGGCAAGATCGTTTCGTCGTTCGTCGGCGATGTAATCATGCCGCCCCTCGGGTTGCTGATCGGCGGCGTGGACTTTAGTGATCTGGCAGTGGTGCTGAGGCCGGCAGAAGGCGCGGCGCCTGCTGTGGTACTGGCCTACGGCAAGTTCATCCAGACCGTGATCGATTTCATCATCGTGGCCTTTGCGATCTTCATGGGCGTGAAGGCCATCAATCGCCTGAAGCGCGAAGAGGCCAAGGCACCCACCCTGCCGCCAACGCCGACTAAAGAAGAGGTGCTGTTGGGCGAAATTCGTGATCTGCTCAAAGAGCAAAACAGCAAGCCGGCTGCGCCACTGCCTGTGAGCCCTGATCGGTTCGTCTGAAGCCTGCACCCCAGTGGCAGAAGTGAGCTTGCTCGCGAAAACGGCCCTGAAACCGCTGAAGACGAGCGGATACAGTCAGTTTTCTTGCCGAGCGAGCTCGCATCCACTGGGGGTTTGCACAACCGCGCTGCAGAGCCGTCTACCAGTAATTTTCCACCGCAATCTGACCCGGCTTGCGCGTCAACGCCAGGCGCATGTCACGGGTTTTGAGCACCGCGCGAGTGTCCTCGATCATCTGCGGGTTACCACAGATCATGACCCTTGAGTACTCGGGGGACAGGGTGACGCCTGCCGCCCTTTCCAGTTCGCCATTGTCGATCAGTGTGGTGATTCGCCCGCCGAGGGCACCCGGATGAGCCTCCCGCGTTACCGTCGGGATGAACCGGAACTTGTGCGCGTACTCGGCCAGGTATTCGCGCTGCGTCAGTTCGGCAATCAATCGCTGATACGCCAGTTCCTGCGACTCTCGAACGCTGTAGACCAGAATGATCCGCTCGAATTTTTCCCAGACCTCGAAGTCCTGCAGGATCGACAGAAATGGCGCCACCCCTGTACCGGTCGACAACATCCATAGATCCCGCCCGTCGGTGAAGCGATCCAGGGTCAGATAACCGGTTGCCTGCTTTTCCACCATCAGCGTGTCACCTTGACGAAGGCGGCTTAGCTCGCTGGTGAGTTCGCCGCCAGGGACCACAATGGAGAAGAATTCGAGGAACTCATCGAATGGCGAGGAGACCACCGAATACGCACGCCAGACCGTGGTGCCGTCAGGCTTGGTCAGACCCAGTCGTACGAATTGACCCGCGGTGAAGCGGAAGCCGGCATCGCGCGTCGTGCGGAAGGTAAACAGACTGGGCGTCAGCGGCGTCACGTCCAGCAGCGTCTGCCGGGTAAATTTCTCTGCACTGGCACTCATGGGGCGCTCCTGGCTCCTGTCTCGCAATAAGGGTGCTCAGTGTCCCGCAAACACGACGAGATAAACACCGCAGGTTTGTAGTGATATCTGCAGCCAGAGGCCGGTTTTTTAGAGCATTTCGCTATCGGGATTATCGCGAAGCGCCCGATGCGCGCTCGACAGATCAGCGCAACGCGTTGTTTTTTGGAGGTATTTGGGGAAGAGCTCGCCCAGTAGCGAGGTCTTGCCAATCGTCGGCGGTCAATAATGTTGCCCGCGCTTTCCCTAGACTGGGATCAGGACATTCACATTTACCATGGAGGTAAACGATGGAAGCTCTCGATCCTGAAAATGACGGCATGCTTACGTCGCGGCCCATCATCTATAAGGGGCTTTCCGAACGACAGGTGGAGGTTTTGAAATGGTCTGCCGAGGGGAAAACAGCCGCTGAGGTGGGCATTATCCTTGGGCTAAAGCAACGCACCGTCAACTTCCATGTCGGCGTCGCCATTCGCAAGATTGGCGTCAGCAACAAGATTCAGGCCGTGGTCAAGGCAGCGTTGAGCGGGGCGTTCTAGCACCACGTCGGAGCAGGGCGAAAAGGTCGGTGCGCAGGGTTGAAAAACACGTAAAATCGCCGGCTTTGCGCGCCCGACGCCATCGGGACGTGCGTAACGCCTGTCGATACGCCGATTGCGCCTTAACGACTGGAATCGCTTCGCCCATGCCCTTGCTTACCACGCCTTTCGCCGAGCTCGACCTTATCCGCCAGCCGGAGCAGTCGGACGAGCCCCTGCAGGCTTTTGACGCTGCTGACGAATACCTCCTCAACCACGTGGCTGAACAGGGCGTAACGCTGCAGACACGTGTGCTGGTGCTCAATGACAGCTTTGGTGCGCTGGCAGCCAGCCTCGCGCCTCACGCAGCAGTGGTCAGCTGCACGGATTCGTACCTGGCCGTCCAGGCGCTGGAAAAGAATCTGGTGCGCAACGGCCAGGCTTACGATGCCGTGCCAGTCATTGCCGCCAGTGCGCCTCTGGAGGGGCCGTTCGACTGGGTATTGATTCGTGTGCCGAAAACTCTGGCCTTGCTTGAAGAGCAGCTCATCCGTTTGCAGGGGCAGCTGGCGCCAGGTGCCAGGGTCGTCGCTGCCGGGATGATCAAGCACCTGCCTCGCTCGGCGGGCGAATTGATGGAGGAATATACCGGCCCGGTTCAAGCCTCGCTTGCGGTGAAAAAGGCGCGCCTGCTGATATGTACCCCCGAATCAAAACCCTTTCAGGCCTCGCCCTACCCCACCCGCTATACGCTGGACGAACCCAGAATCGAGTTGGTCAATCATGCCAACGTCTTCTGCCGCGACGGACTGGATATCGGCACTCGGGCGTTTTTGCCGTACCTGCCCAAGGGCCTGGGAACCGCGCGGGTTGCAGACCTTGGTTGCGGCAACGGGGTGCTCGCCATCGCCAGCGCGCTGGCCAACCCGGACGCGCAGTACACGCTGGTCGACGAGTCGTTCATGGCCGTGCAGTCAGCGCAGGAGAACTGGGCGTTGGCGCTCGGGGAGCGTCCGGCAACGATTCAAGCGGGCGACGGCCTGGCGGCGCAAGAGCCGGATTCGCTGGACGTTGTGCTGTGCAACCCGCCGTTTCACCAGCAACAGGTCGTGGGCGACTTCCTTGCGTGGCGTATGTTTCAGCAGGCGCGGTCAGCCCTTGTTACCGGCGGCGCGCTGTACATCGTCGGCAATCGCCATCTCGGGTATCACAGCAAACTCGCCCGTTTGTTTCGAGGTGTGGAGCAAGTGGCGGCAACGCCGAAATTCGTGATCCTCAAAGCGCGTAAATAGGCAATGGCTGGCGAAACCGCTAACGCCCGGGCGTAAGCTTCACGGCACGCCCGCTACCTGTAGGAGCGCGCTTGCCCGCGAACGCGGTGGGTCAGATTGCATCCCTGGCGACTGAAAAGACGCTTTCGCGGGCAAGCGCGCTCCTACAGTGGATTTGGGTCAATCCCCGGATCCACTGCAGCAACCTCCTGCAAATGGATTTGGGTAAATGCCCCGGAGTCGCCGCAGACGCGAGACCTGTAGGAGTGAGCTTGCCCGCGAACGCGGTGGGTCAGGTTGCATCCATGATGGCTGGCGATGCACCTTCGCGAGCAAGCTCACTCCCTCAATGGATTCCGTGGCACCCACCCCCGGATTTGCGGCAGCACACAGACCTGGATGCCCCAGGCGGGTGGCGCCTCCGAACGCCCGCCCATGAAAAACCCGCCGCAGCGGGTTTATATCAAACGCAAGGCTCAATGAGACTTCATGCCTGCCGCTGTCATGAACATGCGCAGCAGCATGGCGAAGACCGCCAGCGCCAACACGCTGCCGGTCCAGATCACCAGCAGCCATCCGATGCGCTGCCACAGAGGCTTGTTACGCGCCGGATCTACTTCACGCTGGCGTTCGTGTTCATGCTGGAAAGACTCTTTACCGGACATCGCTCAATCCTCTTCTCCGCATGCCGGCTCCGGCGATTAACCGGAGCCGCTGCCTGCTAGTGATAGCCGTGTTCGTGAGTGACTTTGCCTCGGAATACGTAGTAGCTCCAGAAGGTGTAACCCAGGATCAACGGAATGATGAACAGCGTACCGACCAGCATGAAGCCTTGACTCTGAGGCGGCGATGCAGCTGCCCAGATCGACACTGAAGGCGGGATGATGTTTGGCCACAAGCTGATGCCCAAGCCGCTGTAACCCAGGAAAATCAGCACCAGCGTCAGCAGGAACGGCGTGTAGTTGGCGTTGCGTGCCACGGCCTTGAACAGGCCATACATGGTCAACACCACCAGCGCCGGAACCGGCATGAACCAGAACAGATTCGGCAGCGTGAACCAGCGATCCGCAATGTCCTGATGCGCCAATGGCGTCCACAGGCTGACAATCGCCATCACCACCAGCGTTGCGATGGCCAGCGGACGCGCCAGATCGTGCATGGCTTTCTGCAACGCACCTTCGGTCTTCATGATCAGCCAGGTGCAACCCAGCAATGCGTACGCCACGATCAATGCCAGACCACAGAAGAGCGAGAACGGCGTCAGCCAGTCCAGCCCTCCCCCGGCATAGGCACGGTCAACCACCGGGATGCCGTCGATGTAGGCACCCAATGCCACGCCCTGAAAGAAGGTCGCAACCAGCGAGCCGCCGATGAACGCCTTGTCCCACAAGTGACGTTTGATGTCAGTGGCCTTGAACCGAAATTCGAAAGCCACGCCGCGGAAAATCAGGCCAATCAACATAAAGATCAACGGCAGGTAGAGCGCCTCTAGCACAACCGAGTACGCCAGGGGGAACGCACCGAACAAGCCGGCGCCACCCAGCACCAGCCAGGTTTCGTTACCGTCCCAGACTGGCGCGACGGTGTTCATCATCACGTCGCGGTCCGTCTTGTCCTTCATAAACGGGAACAGTATCCCGATGCCCAGATCGAAGCCGTCCATGATGACGTACATCATGACGCCGAAGATGATGATCACGGCCCAGATCAGTGGAAGATCGATACCCATGGCTCAATTCCCTTCAGTGAGACTGTCTTTGCGGTTGTCTGTGCTGCTTTCATCAGCAGCAGAGAGAGGACGCGCCGGCGTGCGTTTCTGACCCGGTCCGCCGTACGTTGCGTTATCGCCTTCCTGAGTCTTCGGCCCTTTGCGAACCAGTCGCATCATGTAACCGAAGCCTGTGCCAAAGAGCAGGAAATACACCACGACGAACAACACAAGAGTAATGGTCAGTTGCTCCACACTGTGCCGTGAAGCGGCATTTGCCGTTCGCATCAGGCCATACACCACCCACGGCTGGCGCCCGATCTCAGTGGTGAACCACCCTGCCAATATGGCGATCAGCCCCGCGGGTCCCATGCACATCACCAGTCGCAGGAACCAGCGATTGGTGTACAGCCCGCCGCGCCAGCGCAGCCATGCACTCCACAGACCCACTGCGATCATCAGCAAGCCCAGTGCCACCATCACGCGGAACGACCAGAAGACGATCAGCGAGTTGGGACGGTCCTCAGGCGGGAAAGACTTCAGCGCCGGGATCTGTTTGTCCAGGCTGTGGGTCAGGATCAGGCTGCCGAGGTAAGGAATCTCGACCGCATACTTGGTCCGCTCCTCTTTCATGTCCGGGATACCGAAAAGAATCAGCGGGGTCGGTTCATCACCCACGTTTTCCCAGTGGCCTTCGATGGCCGCGATCTTCGCTGGCTGATGCTCAAGGGTGTTCAGACCATGGGCGTCACCGACCATCGCCTGGATCGGCGCAACAATCAGCGCCATCCACATGGCCATCGACAGCATTTTGCGGATGGCCGGGTTGTCACGGCCGCGCAGCAAGTGCCAGGCCGCCGAGGCGCCCACGAAGAACGCCGTGGCGACAAACGCAGCGATCGCCATGTGGGTCAGGCGGTAAGGGAAGGAAGGGTTGAAAATCACCGCGAACCAGTCGACCGGGATGATACGCCCGTCGACGATGTCATAGCCCTGCGGCGTCTGCATCCAGCTGTTGGAGGCCAGGATCCAGAAGGTCGAAATCAGCGTGCCCACCGCAACCATGGCGGTGGCAAAAAAGTGCAGGCCGCGGCCGACGCGGTTCCAGCCGAACAACATCACGCCGAGGAATCCTGCTTCAAGGAAGAAGGCGGTCAACACCTCGTACGTGAGTAACGGGCCGGTCACTGCGCCGGCGAAATCGGTAAACCGACTCCAGTTGGTACCGAACTCGTAAGCCATGACCAGCCCGGAAACGACACCCATGCCGAAGTTGACGGCAAAGATCTTTGACCAGAAGTGATAAAGGTCACGGTAGGTGTTGTCGTGGGTCTTGAGCCACAAGCCTTCAAGCACGGCAAGAAAGCTCGCCAGACCGATGGTGATTGCGGGGAAAAGGATGTGGAACGAAACCGTAAACGCAAACTGGATTCGGGCGAGATCGAGCGCCTCTAAGCCGAACATAGGTCTTCCTCTGTCAGGTGGAACTGGCTTCAGACTCGGGGCCTGCAGCGAGTGCCCCCACGGTGTATTGAGTACGACGTTTTGCGTTTGTTCTTTTTGATTACGCGGTCGGGTCGCAACGCAGGGGGATGCGTCAGGCGGCGAGTCAATCAATACCGGCTAGCGTATTGATCCAGGTCAGCTGACATGGAAAGAGTAGTCCCATTTCGGCGCCTGCTCTGCGTGGTCTTTTGTCGCGTGGCGAGTTGTCTCACCTGAAAAGGCAGCGCAGCGGCAGGAAAGCGGATCAAAGGTCCCTGCAAGTGGCAGGGCGCCGAAGCAGGTCGTGATGATCGATAAGGCTGTTGCTCACAGAGGTTTGCGAATGAAGCCGAGAAGCGCCGAGGTGAGACTGTGATAAAGGGCATCGGCCTCTGGCGCCTGGCCTATCGCCCGCAGACTGCCATGAACCAGCCCCAACCCCAGGTTGAATTCCGTACGAACCCCGGCTTCGCGCAATGCGCGCTCGTAACAAATGCCATCGTCACGCAAGGGGTCAAATTGCGCGACGGCAATGAATGCCGGCGGCAGATCATGGAAATCGGCTGCATTGAGCGGACGTGCGTAGGCCGATTCTTCGTCGTCTGTCATATACAACCGGTGGTAGAACGCCAGTTCATCCGCGGACAGAAGGGGCGCGTCGGCGTACTCGCGGCGGGAGGGCAAATCATGGCTGCCCCCAAGCTCCGGGTAGATCAATGCCTGCCCGACCGGCTGGCGCTCACCGCCATCGCGCAGTGCCAGGCATACGGCAGCGGCGAGACTGGCACCGGCGCTGTCTCCCGCAATGGCAATGCGCCGCGGTTCGATGTCCAGCCGCAGCGCGCTCACTTGCAAAGCATGCCAGACGCTCAGGCAATCACCGAAGGCCGCCGGAAACGGATGCTCGGGTGCCAGCCGATACTCCACCGCAATGACCACGGCATTCAGGTCGGCTGCCAGCCCGGCGGTCAAAAAGTCATGGGAATCAAGATCGCCCACGACCCAGCCGCCGCCGTGCACATACATTACGCACGGCGCCGGGTGTTCGAGGGACAGGCGCTGAGGCCGGTAACTGCGCACCGGCACGCCAGCGAGGGTGAAGTCTTTCACGTCCAGATCCGGCGCGCGCGCGGGCGTGAACGCCTCACACATTCGCGCATAGGCACGACGCTGCTCGGCAATGTCATCGGAAGGACTGCTGAAGCTCAGGGTTTTCGCCACAAAGGCCGTCATCTCGGCGGACAGTGGGTAAGGCTTGGGCATAAGCTCCTCTGATCTGGTAGCTGGCAGCGCCGCTGGTTCGGACTGCTATTTGTTCATCGCCACTTGCACGGCGGTCATCGCGTCCTTGCCGTCGAAGGTGGTCACGCCATCCAGCCAGCGCTTCATGTCTTCAGGGTGGTCCTTGAGCCACTGGCGGGCCACATCATTGGGTGCCTTGCGGTCCATGATCGGCACCATCATCTGACTCTCCTGGGCGGCGGTAAATTTCAGGTTGCTCATCAGCTTGCTGACGTTCGGACAACGGGAGGCGTAATCCGGCGCCGTGACCACCGATACCGTTGCCGCACCTTCGCCCGGACCGAACACGTCTTCGCTGCCGGTCAGGTACGCGATTTTCATGTTGATGTTCATGGGGTGTGGGGTCCAACCGACGAAAACCACCCATTCGTTGCGCTTGATCGCGCGCTGGACGGCCGCCAGCATGCCCGCCTCGCCAGATTCAACCAACTGGAAACCACCCAGCCCGAACTGGTTCTTTTCGATCATGCCTTTGATATTGGCGTTGGCGCCGGTCCCGGGTTCGATGCCGTAGATTTTGCCGCCGAGCTTGTCCTTGAATCTGGCGATGTCGGCGAAGGTTTTCAGCCCGCCCGATGCCACATAGTCCGGCACTGCCAGCGTCGCTTGAGCGTCGCTCATGCTGGGCACCTCGAGCACTTTGACCTGATTGGCCGCCACGAAGGGGGCGATGTTCTTGTCCATCGCCGGCTTCCAGTACCCCAGGAACACGTCAAGGCGGTCATCGCGCAAACCGCCGAAGACAATTTGCTGAGCGGCGCTGGTCTGCTTGACCTCGTAGCCCATGTTTTGCAGCAGCACTTCGGCTACCGCACTGGTTGCCACAACGTCGGTCCAGTTGACCACGCCCATGCGTACGTTTTGGCATTTGGCGGGCTCTGCAGCCAGGAGGGCCGTGCTGCTCAACATTAATACAGCGCAACTGATATGACGGATTAATGGATTCATGCGTGCTCCTCGGGTCGGCTCGATATTTTTTATTCAGCTCTTTTCGGCAGTTTTTCAGGGCTTGAAGACACGCGGCAGTACGACGGCTGCCGTGTTGACGCAAGGTACGCAGAGGGTCAAGGCAACAGGCGCACCAGCGCGACCTGTGCTTGCACTGGGGCGACATCGAATGAGGAGGCGTTCAGCGGCAGATGATCGTTCCCACGCAGAGCGTGGGAACGGTCAGGGTACGAGCTGAGGCGTTGGTTACAGCACTTTATCCAGCGTGATCGGGAATTCCCGAATCCGCTTGCCCGTGGCGTGGTAGATCGCATTGGCGATGGCTGATGCCACCCCGACGATGCCGATCTCGCCGACGCCTTTGGAGCCAAGGTCGTTGACGATGCTGTCGCTTTCTTCGACAAACAACACGTCGATCTCGCCGATGTCAGCGTTCACCGGGATGTGATACTCCGCCAGGCTGTGGTTCATGAAGCGCCCAAGGTTGTGGTCCGTCTGGGTCTCTTCCTGCAAGGCCTGACCGATGCCCCAAACCACGCCGCCGAGAATCTGGCTGCGCGCGGTTTTGGAGTTGACCACTCGACCCGCGGCCACCGCGTTGACCACGCGGTTGACGCGAACACTGCCCAGGTCCTCATCCACCAGCACTTCGACGAACACCGCCGAGTGAGTGGCTGTTGAATACGCGTCACGCTTCTCGTCAGGCTTGGCGTCGATCTGCACTTCAAGCGTGTCATGGGACGATTCGCGCACGATGTCGGCGTAAGCAAAGCGCTGGTCATCGATGAGCAGGTAACCGTCGCCATATCCCACATCGTCCATGTCCACCACCGCGTATTGCGGGTGGGCCATGCGCACGGCGTCGAGCAGCTTGGCGCGCAAGGCACGGCACGCCTGCTGGACCGCTGTCCCGACAGACGAAACCGTGAAAGACCCGCCCTGCAGCGGCGCTGTCGGCAGCGACGAATCGCCTAGCACGAACGTGATGTCTTCAGGGTTGACGCCGACCGTCTCGGCGGCGATCTGAGTCATGACCGTGTAAGTGCCAGTGCCGATGTCGGTGGTGGCGCTGCTGACGGTGATCTTGCCAGTGCTGTCGATACTGGCCTTGGCGCTGGCCGGCATCTGCATGGCTTCCCACACACCACCGGCCATGCCCCAACCCACAAGCTGACGACCCTGACGCATGCTGCGCGGCTCAGGGTTGCGCTTATTCCATCCAAAACGCTCTGCGCCCTGTTGATAGCAGGCCAACAGCTCCTTGCTGGAGTAAGGCTTGCCTTCGTTGCCATTGCTGGCTGCAAAGTTGGCCACCCGCAGCTGTACCGGGTCGATGCCCGCAGCAACGGCCAGTTCATCCATTGCGCACTCAAGCCCGACCATGCCGGAGGCAGCGCCGGGCGCTCGCATGTCCAACGGCGTGTAGACGTCCAGTGGGGCGAGCTTGTAAGTCAACTGCACGTTATCGCACTGGTAAAGCATGCCGCTCCATTCCACGACATGCTCGGTGAAGTCTTCGAAACGCGATGTCTGGCCAACGACCTCATGAGAGACCGCCACCAATTTGCCGTCCTTCTGAGCGCCAAGGCGCATGTGCTGCAGGGTGTGCGGCCGGTAGCCGAACGTGAACATCTGCTGGCGAGTCAGCGTCAGGCGAACCGAACGCTTGAGCTTGAGCGCCGCCATGACGGCCAGCGGCAGCTGATACTGAGGACGCAACCCGGAACCGAATGCCCCACCGACGAAGGCAGCAAGCACGCGGATCTTGTCCTTCTCCAGACCGAAGACGTTGTGCAGGTAGTCCTGGCAGTTCTGCGTGCCCTGGGTTTTATCGTGAATCTCGAGGCTGCCGTCAGCCTGATAAAACACCGTGGACGCATGCGGCTCCATCGGATTGTGATGCTCGTTCGGCGTGCTGTAGTGCGCATCGACGGACACTGCGGCCTGGGCGAAGGCGCCCTGAAAATCACCGCGCGGCTCCGGCGTTTCGGCCGGAGCTGTGTGTGCGTCGCTTTGGCCAACGCTGAGATCGGTCTGGTGCGGCTGGGTTTCATATTCGATGCGAACCAGCGAGCCAGCGTGGCGTGCCAGCTCAAGACTCTCTGCTACCACCAACGCCAACGGCTGACCGCTGTACAGGACACGTTCGTTGTAGAACGGGCGGAACGGCGAGCCTTCGGCCGCGTCTGCGTCCTGATAGTCTTCGTCGTAGCTGGCGATATGAGGGCGGTTGGTGTGGTCGATGACCGCGATCACGCCCGGAACTGCAAGTGCTTGCGAGGCATCGATGCGCACGATACGACCGCTGGCGATGCTGCTGGAAACCACGCTGCCATGCAGCAGGCCGGCTTCCGGGTACTCGCCGGCATAACGGGCCTGGCCTGTCACTTTCAGTCGTCCATCGACGCGGTCCATGGGTTGCCCGAGTGCGGAGCCCGTTGCCGAAGTAGGTATCTTGGCGTTCATTAAGCATTTCCTCCCAAGGTGGCGTCGCTCAGAGCGCGTACGATTGCGCGACGGGCCAGCTTGATCTTGAAGGCGTTGTGCGCCAGCGGCTGGGCATTGCGCAGCATCGCGTCGGCGGCGGCGACGAAGTTTTCACGAGAGACCGGCTGGCCCTTGAGGGACTGCTCCACGGCCGTATCGCGCCAAGGCTTGTGAGCCACGCCGCCCAGCGCGATGCGCACATCCCGGATCACGTCGCCGTCCAGCTCTACCGCTGCCGCTACCGACACCAATGCGAAGGCATAAGAAGCGCGGTCGCGAATCTTGAGGTAGTGGCTGTGCTGCTGGAAACGCGGTGCGGGCAATTCGACGGCAGTGATCAACTCATCGTCGGCGAGCTGGTTGTCACGTTCCGGCGCATCACCGGGCAAGCGGTGGAAGTCGGCGAACTCGATCACCCGGGCACCGGCACGGCCTTGAACGTGAACCCGTGCTTCAAGCGCTGCCAAGGCAACGCACATGTCAGACGGGTGCGTGGCGACACAAGCGTCGCTTGCACCGAGGATCGCGTGGATGCGGTTCAAACCGTCTTTGGCGGGGCACCCGGTCCCCGGCTCGCGCTTGTTGCACGGCGTGTTGGTATCGTAAAAGTAGTAGCAGCGAGTGCGTTGCAGGAGGTTGCCCCCGGTGCTCGCCATGTTGCGCAGCTGCGGCGAAGCACCGGCCAGAATGGCCTGGGACAGCAGCGGATAGTCACGTTCGATCAGTGGGTGCCACGCCAGATCGGCATTGCTCACCAGCGCGCCGATCATCACGCCGCCGCTGTCCGTGGGACGCACGTCCTTCATCGGCAGGCCCGTGATGTCGATGAGGTGCTCGGGGCGCGCGACGTTTTCCTTCATCAAATCCAGCAGGTTGGTGCCACCGGCGATGAACCGGCTGGTGGGGCCAGTGAGATTGACCGCCTGAGCGATGTCCGAAGGTTTGCTGTAACTAAAAGGATTCATTGGCCGCGCCCTCCTTGATCGGGTGCCGCCGCCATGGAGGGCAGCACTTCGACCACTGCCGCACGGATGTTGTTGTAGGCGCCGCAACGGCACAGGTTGCCGCTCATGAGTTCTTTCACTTCATCATCGGTGCTGGCGCGGCCTTCATTGGCCAGGCCCACCGCCGAGCAGATCTGCCCCGGCGTGCAGTAGCCGCACTGAAACGCGTCGTGCTTGATGAACGCTTGCTGCATCGGGTGCAAGGTATCGCCATCGGCGAGTCCTTCGATCGTGGTCAGCTCTGCGCCGTCACACATGATCGCCAGGGTCAGGCAGGCATTGATGCGCTTGCCGTCGCGCAGCACGGTGCATGCACCGCATTGGCCGTGGTCGCAGCCTTTTTTGGTGCCGACCAGATCCAGCTGCTCACGCAGCATATCCAGCAGGGTGGTCCAGGGCTGCACGTCCACTTGTCGGGTCTGGCCGTTCATCCTCAGAGCGATGGAATGCCCTGCGGTGGCCGCTTGATTGGTTGCACTCATGGAAAGCCTCACGGTAGGTACTCGATCAGCGCAGTGATCTGCGTCTTAAGGGGTACGACTTGTGCGGTTTCGTAAACGTTCAGGGTTTATGACGGGCGTTTTGCCGCAGCGTCGCCATCTTGCTGCCAACGGCGATTCGGACTTTTGCAATTCGACGACAAGCGCCGGGCCCCATCGCCCGGAGCTGCTGGTATGATGCGCGGCTTTTTGCAACTGGCAGAATTTGTGCAAGCCGTTTCGGTGAGCTGTGCTTTGCTGTTTCAGTCGACTACATAAATGACGCGAGGCGTCACCGGGGAGCCTTAAATGCTGGAGCGGTTGTTTCAACTCAGGGCACATAACACCAATGTGCGCACCGAAATTCTGGCCGGGATCACGACCTTTCTCGCGATGGCCTACATCCTGTTCGTGAACCCGAGCATCCTTGGCGAAACCGGCATGGACAAGGGCGCGATTTTCGTTGCGACCTGCCTGGCGGCGGCCATCGGTTCCACCGTAATGGGCCTGATCGCCAACTACCCGATCGCCCTTGCGCCGGGGATGGGCCTGAACGCCTTCTTCACTTACACCGTGGTCCTGCACATGGGCCACACGTGGCAGGTAGCGCTGGGCGCGGTGTTCATCTCGGCGGTGATGTTTTTTCTGCTGTCGATCTTCCGCATCCGCGAATGGATCATCAACAGCATTCCATTGCCGCTGCGCTCGGCCATTGCAGCCGGCATCGGCCTATTTCTGGCGCTGATCGCGCTGCACAACGCAGGCATCGTGGTCAGCAACCCGGCCACCATGGTCGGCCTTGGCGATCTCGCCAAACCGGCGCCAATCCTTGCGGCACTGGGCTTTGCCCTGATCGTTGGTCTGGAGGCCCTGAAAGTGCGCGGCGCCGTACTCATCGGCATTTTGGCGGTGACCATCGTGTCGATTGCCCTGGGCTACTCGCCGTTTGGCGGCGTGATGTCGATGCCACCGTCCCTGGCACCGACCTTCCTTCAACTGGACATCCCGGGCGCGCTGAACATCGGTCTGGTCAGCGTAATTTTCTCGTTCCTGTTTGTGGATCTGTTCGACAACTCCGGCACCTTGATCGGCGTCGCCAAGCGCGCCGGCCTGATGGGCAAGGACGGGCACATGCCTAAAATGGGACGTGCGCTGATCGCTGACAGCACCGCGGCAATGGCCGGTTCCTTGTTGGGCACATCGACCACCACCAGTTACATTGAGTCGGCTGCAGGCGTAAGCGCCGGCGGGCGGACGGGCTTGACCGCCATCGTGGTTGCCGTACTGTTTTTGCTAGCCCTGTTTTTCGCGCCACTGGCAGGCAGTGTCCCGGCCTTTGCCACCGCACCTGCCCTGCTGTTCGTCGCCGTGTTGATGACCTCGGGCCTTGCCGAAATCAACTGGGACGACATCACGGAAGCAGCCCCCGTCGTGATCACCGCGCTGGCCATGCCGTTCACTTATTCAATCGCCAATGGCATCGCTTTTGGCTTCATTTCCTGGACCGTGATCAAGCTGTTGGCGGGTCGCGGCCGCGAGCTGAATCCGGCACTGGTCGTGCTCTCGGTTCTGTTCGTGATCAAGCTGGGCTTTTATCCATGAGTTCTACGTTCGACCCCGCGAGCTACACCGCTCAACTCGATGCGAAGACCGCACGCCTGCGCGAGCTGCTGGCGCCGTTCGAGGCGCCAGAGCCTCACGTCTTCGATTCGCCACGCGAGCATTACCGCCTGCGCGCCGAGTTTCGTTTGTGGCGCGATGACGGCAAGCGCCATTACGCCATGTTCACACCGGGCGATAAGCACACGCCGATCCTGATCAATGATTTCCCTATCGCCAGCGAGCAGATCAACGCGCTGATGCCCGTGCTGCGGGATCGCTGGGAAGCCAGCAAGACGCTCAACCACAAGCTGTTCCAGGTGGACTTCCTGACCACGCTGGCCGGTGACGGGATGATTACCCTGTGCTATCACCGCCCTCTGGATGACGCCTGGCAACGCGAAGCCGAGCAGTTGGCGGCCGATTTGAAGGTCAGCGTGATCGGCCGTTCAAAGGGACAGCGTCTGGTCATCGGTCGGGATTACGTCACCGAAGAGCTTGAAGTCGCCGGGCGGACCTTCCGTTATCGTCAGCCGGAAGGCGCGTTCACCCAGCCCAACGGCACCGTGAACCAGAAAATGCTGACTTGGGCCTACGACGCGCTCGGTGAGCGGGAGGATGATTTGCTCGAGCTGTATTGCGGCAACGGCAACTTCACGCTGCCACTCGCGACGCGGGTGCGCAAGGTGCTGGCCACCGAGATCAGCAAGACTTCGGTGAATGCGGCGCTGAGCAACCTGGCAGACAACGCAGTGGATAATGTCTCATTGGTGCGTCTGTCGGCCGAAGAGCTGACCGAGGCCCTGAATGACGTGCGCCCGTTTCGTCGTCTGGCGGGTATCGATCTGAAGAGCTACGATTTTGGCAGTGTGTTCGTTGACCCACCCCGCGCAGGCATGGACACCGACACCTGCGAACTGACGCGACGCTTTGAGCGCATTGTGTATATCTCCTGCAACCCGGAGACATTGGCCGCCAATATCGCTCAGTTGCACGACACCCACCGGGTCGAACGGTGTGCGCTGTTTGATCAATTCCCCTACACCCATCACATGGAATCAGGTGTGCTGCTGGTTCGTCGCTGACCGTACTGCCCATCAGGAGAACCAAAGGAATGGACACCCTCAGCGCGATGCAAGCGTTCCGCCGGGTGGTGGACAGCGGCGGGTTCAGTGCGGCGGCCCAGCTCACCGGGCAGTCGCACACGGTATTGTCTCGGCAGGTCAAAAACCTCGAACGCCAGTTTGGCACTCAGCTGCTGCACCGAACCACCCGCCGCCTGCAACTGACTGAGGCGGGCGGGCTCTTCTATCGCCATTGCGCGCACATTCTCGAACAGATGGACAGCATGGCGTTGCAGCTGGCCGAGCATCACGAGCAGCCCAGTGGCACTTTGCGCTTGAATGTGGGCACGGCGTTCGGAGAACTTGAATTGGGGCGCTGGCTGGCAGGATTTGTCGAACTCTACCCACATCTGAATATTGAACTGACCTGCACGGATCAACTTGTGGATTTACTCGAGGAAGGCGTCGATCTGTGCCTGCGCGTGACGGATTATCTGCCCGACTCCAGCCTGGTGGCTCGGCGACTCAGTTTGAGTGAAGTCATCCTGGTGGCAGCACCCGCCTATCTAAAGCGTCAGGTGTCGGCGCTGAAGCCTGAAACGCTGAGCCAGCATCCGCTTCTGGTCTACAACCGCCTGACCCAGCCAAACCTGCTGCAGTTGACAGGTCCGGATGCTCAGCAGCTTGAGATAAACATGCCGGCCCGGCTCAGCGCCAACTCGCCCATGGCGCTTCGAGCCGCCGCGATTGCGGGGTTGGGGATCGCCAGCTTCGACCGCTTCATTGTCCACGATGCTCTGGCGGACGGCCGCCTGACGCACGTGCTGCCGCAATGGACGCAACGTTCGCGCTCGTTGTACGCACTGTATCCGCAGAGTCGGTATGTAACGCCCAAAGTGCGAGTCTTTCTGGATTACGCCCAGCAATATTACGCCGTGCCCCAGTGGGTAAGCTGATCACGCTTCAAGAAGAAGCCTGTGCCGTTATTGCACAGGTCATGCTTGATTGATGCCGTATATGTGCACCGTTTCACGCCCTAACATCGCCCACTATTCCAAACCATAGAGGGCTCCACCATGAAACACCTGAAGAAAATGACCAGCGCAAGTCTCGCCTTGTTGGTGATCGCAACAGCGGCTATTGCCGCAAATAATGTGCCCGACTCGGTGGTCTCACTGCCCGTCGCTCAGTTGAAGTGGCAAGAGGTTCCAGGAACTCAAGGCGCCGTGGGTTATGCCAATACCGAAGGCGACATTCTGAGCAAAGGCAAAGGCTTCTACTCCGCCTTCGTGACCTTCAAGGCCGGTACCGACAATGGTCTGCACCTCCACAGCCAGGCACTCCCCACCGTTGTGATGGCAGGTACTTTCTATGCGGTCATCGACGGCAAGCGGACCGAGTATCCGGCAGGCTCTTTTTATAATCTGCCTGCCAGGCGAGTCCATGAAAGCGGCTGCGCAGCGGGCGAAGATTGTCTGTTGTTCCAGTACCAGGACAACAATTTCGATCTGGTTCCAGTGAAAGGTTAACGGTAAAGGCTCGGCAGCCGACGGTCTTCGGTTGCCGTTTGCACGTCGCTACTCCATTAAAGTTCTGACAGCTACAGGCATACACACGCTTACCGGTGTATAACAGTCAGCCGTCTTTTACTGCGATGGATGCCCCGCCTTGAGTTCCGAACCGCCCGCTTCATCTTCCGAATCGTCTGCCAAAAGCGCCCTGCGTCTGCCCGGCTTTTTCGCGTTTCTGACCGCGCGTCTCGCGGCTGTATTTGCCATGCAGATTCAAGCGGTCGTCGTCGCCTGGCAGGTCTACGACATGACCCGCAGCCCGATCTCGCTCGCCTATGTCGGCCTGGCGCAGTTCATTCCGATGCTGCTGCTGTTGATGCCCGCTGGCGACCTTATTGACCGTTATGATCGCAAGCTGATCCTGACCATCAGTTGGTCGGTTCAGGCGGTGTGCAGCCTGATGCTGATGCTGTTTTCGGTCACGCACCATCAGGACACTCGACTGATTTACGCCACTTTGGCGCTGTTCGGCTGCGCACGAGCCTTCACAGGTCCCGCATTGCAGAGCCTGCTGCCACAGGTGGTGCCCCGTGAAAAACTCGCCTCGGCGATTGCCACCAATAGCATGATCATGCGCATCGCTACCATCGCCGGGCCTCTGGTCGGCGGCGGTTTATATGCTGCTGGTGGCGGCGGGCTCACCTACTCGGTGTGCATGGCCAGCTTTATCGCCGGCGTGTTGTTGCTCATCCGTGTGCCGGTGCTTTATGCCGGCAAGAAGCAGATCCTGGAATCAACAGCCTGGAAGCGGTTCACCGCAGGCATCGCCTTTATTCGCTCGCGGCCGATCATCCTCGGGACCATTTCGCTTGACCTGTTCGCCGTGCTGCTCGGCGGCGTGGTAGCGCTATTGCCCATCTACGCTCATGAAGTGTTGCACCTCGGTCCGCAGGGGCTGGGTGCGCTGCGCAGTGCCATGAGCCTCGGCGAGGTCACCACCGGTCTGTACCTGAGTTTTCGACCTTTTGACCGGCATGTCGGCATGGTCATGTTCATTGCCGTTGCGGTCTTTGGAGTGGCCAATCTGGTGTTCGCGCTGTCGACGCTGTTCTGGCTGTCGCTGCTGGCGTTGATGATCGCCGGTGCGGCGGACATGGTCAGCGTCTATATCCGCTCCACGCTGGTGCAGTTTTCGACGCCGGACGACATGCGCGGACGGGTGAATGCGGTGAACATGCTGTTCATCGGCTCGTCCAACGAACTGGGCGAGTTTCGCGCCGGCAGCAGCGCCGCGCTCTGGGGCGCCGTTCCTGCGGCGATCATCGGCGGGCTATGTACCTTGGGGGTTGTGGGTGCATGGATGGTCGGCTTCAAAGCGTTGCGTCAGGTCAACCACTTCGCCGACGCCTCGCCAGCCGAAACCACCGAGAGGCAGACTGCTCGGGTCTGAGGAAGGCGGGCCCAGAGGGCTCGCACGTGAGGCGGGCGCATTGGAATGCGCCCAGTCGCGCGCCCTACTCCACTTTCTCCTGAACCGAGGGATACCTCGACGACGAGTACCTCACCACCAGGATTGAAAACGCCAGCAACAGTACGCCGCCACAGACGTAAATGATGCCCATGTCCGGCGCCTTGTGATGCGAGACGTCGCTTATCAGCAAACGGATAAGTGCCGTGACCCCGATGTAGAGCAGGAACCGCAGGGGCATGTGGTTGGTTTTGAAATAGATGCCGACCATCGCACCCAATTCCAGGTAGATGAACAGCAGCAGGATGTCATCCACGGCGATGTACTCCTGCCCAAGCATGCCGATAAATGCCTTTATCGCTGCATACGCAGTGACCGCGCCGATGCCGAACAGAGCCAGATAATGAAACGCCTCAACCGCAAGGTTACCCAGGCTGTTGGCGCCGCCATGGAGCTTAGCCCGCATCCGGTCTGCCCACTTCACGCTGCCCATCGCGCGCCTCCCGTCCATAAGCCAGAACTGTTGGTGAAGCGACGCCTTGCGGCGCACCCGCATGCCAAAAAGCGCTGACGTTGAGCCGAGCCAGTTTTCACGACGTAATTCCTTGAGCAGTTCAGATGAAGCGTAGGGCGCGCACGTGACATCCGCTCGCGCGCGGCTCGACAGTAGCTAGCATTAATAGGGCCATTAGCCCGCGCTGGGAACGTGACCGGATGTCGCAACCGGATGATCGGCAAAAAGTGAAGGCGGCCCCTACCCAAGCTCTAATGATTCACCTATGCTGCGCACTGTATAAATAGACAGTAAAAAGACAGCGCGTGCTGTCTGGCATCACCTTTCGGCCATGTGCGCCAACCGCGCGAGCTGATCCCTAACAACTCTGGAAATGACGACGAGGCCGACAATGGCTGTTGAAACCCTTTACCGCAGTACCCGTGATTTGGAGACTACGTTCGTGGACCGCAAACTCGCCGATGCCCATGATCAGATGCTGGAACTGGCAGAACTGCTTACCGACGTGTTGATGAAGAATGTTGCCGGTCTTACCGAAAAACACGCCGAAGATGCCAGTATCTTCATGGCCAAAAACCGCGCGGTTTTCGCTGCGGCTTTCAAGAACAACGCCTTGGCCCTCAATGAGCTGACACCCACGGAGCAAGAGGCAGAGTAATCGCACGGCTTGAGATTGCGGGGCAAGACGCTGCGGTTCATTCCTGATCGAGTAGCCGCTCTGCCAGCGCATCTGCGACGCGCGCGGGGGAGCGCTTTTCAGCCTGGGCATGGGCAAATACTTCAGTCAGCCGAGTGCCGATCTGCGAGAGATGTGCGGTGATCGTTCCGTCAGTTGCCCCCTGGTGCTGAAGCGCCACATAGATGAGGCCTCCAGAGTTGATGACATAGTCCGGGGCGTACAGAATGCCGCGCGCTTCCAGTTGATCGGCAATGGCGGCACAGCTGAGCTGGTTATTCGCGCCACCCGCGACAGCAGCGCAACGCAACTTGGCAACGCTGTGACTGTTCAGGACCCCGCCCAGCCCGCAGGGCGCGAGAATGTCGCAGGGTGTGCTGAGCAACGCTTCACTGGCAATCGGTTTAGCACCGAATTGCTCCATGGCGAGCTGGACTTTGCCGCTGTCCAGATCTGCAACCAAGAGCTCGGCGCCCGCCGCATGCAGTTGTTCAGCCAGCGCATATCCTACATGCCCCAAGCCCTGTATCGCTACCCGCAAGCCTTCCAGGTTATCGCTTCCCAGCCGGGCCATCGCAGTGGTGCGAATCCCCGTATATAAACCCAGCGCGGTGTGTGCCGAGGGGTCGCCCACCGCGGTGGTGCTGGTGACGTGTCGAGTGCATTGCGCAATGCAATCCATATCCTCCCTCGATGTACCGCTGTCCATGGCCGTGATGTACCGGCCGTCCAGGCTTTCGACAAAACGCCCGAAGGCCTCAAACAAGGCAGCCCTGTCCGGTACATGAGCCGGACGCATGATCACTGCCGTCCCTCCGCCCAGAGATAACCCCGCAAGGACAGCCTTGTAGCTCATGTTCCTGGCCAGTTGAATGGCGTCCTCTACAGCGCTCTCTTCAGTTGGATAGGATAGGTAGCGACAGCCGCCGAGCGCTGGGCCTTTTCGGCTGCTGTGGATCGCGATCACCGCCTTCAAGCCGGTACCGGGCTCGACCATCATGTGCAGTGATTGCACGCGTGAGCTTTGCATGAGAGCGAACATGGGCACTGCTCCCTTTTTCGTACTGGCGAGTATAGGCGCTGGATGAAAAAAGGAAGGCACCTGCCGCGGCATCCTGACGAGGGACAGTTACTGGGCCCCGGCGACGAATCATCGCTGGACGAAGGCGCCAGTCAGGGGATAAAACAGAGCCATTGGTTAAGTTTTCGCGTCGCCCGATACCGCCGGAGAAGTCGATGAGTCCGCGCCAGCAATGCCTTGCCTATCTGCAGCAGAATCCGCCGTCCACGTTTGAAGCGGCCTTGTGGATTGCGGCAGAACACGATGAACAGGTTGATTTCCAGGCCTTCCACGACCAACTGGCCACGCTGGAGCGCAGCATCGGCGCTGCGCTTCCCATGCTGCCGGCGACTGAACTCGCTCAGCCTTTGCTGCGGCAACTGGCGGCACTGGGTTTCCAACAGGACGATGCCGCTCAACCCAAGCCTCAAGCGGCGATGCTTCACAAGATCATTGAGCGGCGTCGAGGTCAGCCGCTGGGGCTGGCATTGGTTGCACTGCACATTGCCAAGCGTCTCGATATTCCACTTGAAGGGGTTAATTTCCCTGGGCACTTTCTGCTGCGTGTGCCACGTGCCGATCATTCGCTTGACCCCTGCGGCGGGCGCAGGCTGTACCCAAAGGACTGCCGGGAGTTGCTGCTGCGTCAATTCGGCCCGAACGTGCCATTGATGGCCGAGCACATGACAACCGCAACCCCTGCGGCAATGCTTCAACGCTTGTCGCGAAACCTGCGCTATTTGCACCAGTTAAACGACGACTTGATCGCGGCACTCAAGGATGCAACGCGGGTGATGGAACTGGGTCAGGCCAACACCAGCGATTATCTCGCTCGCGCCAGCCTGTACCAGCATCTGGATTGCCCGCAGGCCGAACGCTTCGATCTGGAGCATGCATTAATGTTGAGTGAAGATCCGGTGCAGAAACTGCGCCTGACGCAGCGTTTACAGTCGCTGCCTAGCGGGCGCGCTATTCATTAACCGGTCTGGGCGGCCAGTTTTTTCACTGCCCACTGGCCGACCTTTACAATCAGCGTCTTATCATGGGTAACGACTGTCTTGACGCCGGCGCCTCCCATTAGTGTTCCATAGACTGCGGCCCCAAAAAACCAGGACGCGGTCGCGCGGTCGCCGTCGTGATAGGCGAGCAAACCCCGTTGCATATCGATGGTCAGGTGAAGCCCCGTCCATGCGAGGGCTGCGCCGGGGAACGGCATCAGCAGCGCGGCCCCGAGCAGCCTTACAATAGAATAAGTCTTTTCAATCCAGCGCTCCGTCTTACTCCTGGTCTGGGCATCGACATCGGCAACGATCCGACTGATCTGTTCGTCGTAAAGATCGTGGATGTCCGTGACCCGATCGGTGTTCTGATGCTCCAGGTTTTCAATAGTAATCCACCGCCCCGGGAGGTTGCGGTCCATTGCATCAAAGAGAGACCCGACAGTGGGTTGTCCCTTGTACGGAACACGAAGGTAGTAATAGCGGCGCATGTCAGGCGAACGCAAGAGTTCCACATAGTTAGTCAGTTTTCTGAAACTGACGCCGTCCGGAGCGTCGGGCGTATATAACAGATTGAAGTCGCCATCCGGGGTGCTGAAATTGCGAAGCATATACACCCCTTGAACGATGTAACCGCCCAAGCGGAACATGGCTGCACTACTGCGCTTGGTACGGTCCTGCAATCCTTTGTTTTGCTCCAGCACCTGTTTATCCAGCGAAACAATCAGCTGTACCAGCCATTGGTACTGCGCGGTGGATAGATGACCTTTTAAAAACTCCCGCATTGCTGCCAAGCGCATATCGAACTGTAGACGCCTGCCGAACAATGCTCGGCGATAGCCGTACTGCTCGTGAGACGAGTTCAGGAATTCCTGCTCGATCCACTGGATGTAACGCTCACCCAACGCCGCCTCACGCAACGCCTTGTCCACTCGTTGGACAAAGTACAAGGGCAGTGCCTTCAAGTCCTGCCCCACCGAGGAGTACATAGGTACCTTAGGATCGAACGCGTACTGATCCGAGAACCCTTCCATGAACAGGCTGGTCAAGGACCTGAGCCGGGAGTACTGGGTGAAGTCCGGGGTCGCGACGTAATCGGCGTTGTCCAGATCCACGAAGATCGTATCGGTATCGACTTGCTCGCCGATGCCTTCGCCACGGATGTAATCATTAAGCAGCTTGCTGCCTTCGCGCCTGGCAAATTGTTCAAAAGACACGATCGCCTGGGTGGTGTGTACAAAGGCCTTATTCAATTCACTGACCCGATGCTCAAGCAACGCAAGGGCGCCACGATTCGCATAGGCGGTTTCCATGGTGAACCCTACAAGGGCGGCTTCATCACGCGTCAGGGCCCGCTCGACCTTATGGCTAACAGCATCTGAGAGGCGCTCTTCGAAGTTGTCGCCGTCCAGCTCGTGGAACACCACACTGGACTCACTCCATAACGTGCCCTTGCGACGCACTTTTTCCAGGAAGTCGGAATGGTCAGGCTCAGCGGTTATGGCGGTTTGGTCCAGCAAATAGCGGGCGCCCGCATCGGTCGCCAGCCAGCGGCCGACTTCAATGGACAACTGGCGCCATGAGTTGAATCCAAACAGGTCCCGGCCGCCGGGCGCACCGGGTGCATAGAGCGCGTAATGATCGTCGCCTGCCGCATCCCGGCTACGGAATACCAGAATATCTTTGAAGCGTACGCCATTGACGGCCAGTTTCAGGCTCCCCAGGGTCATCACCACATCGTCTTGGACAATGTCCGCGCGCACACTATGAATCAGATCCAGGCTTCGCTCGCCCACCAGGTGTCCTTGCAGCAAAGCAGCCATGGTGCTAAGGGCCAGAGCAGCGTCCCGCCTATGGGTCAGGGCGCGCAGGGTCCGCTCATGGGTTAGCCGCCCTCTAAGCTGCTGTCGGTAGCGGCGCTGGACATCCAGTTCATTGAGCATTGTCTTCACAAAACCGAATGTGAACGCAGGGTTCGCATGTACCGCAGGGAGAATCACCTCGCCGTCGCCTGAAACTGTGGGCAGGCCGAGCATAGCGAACTCAATCAGTGATTTGCGGTTTTGGATCGAGAACGCACCGCTTTGGATATCGAATTCGTCCGACAAGCGGATCATCACCTGCTGCACGTCAACCGAGTAACCCAGATGCTTGCGCACATAGCGGCCAATCTCATTACGGGCAAATACCTCCAGCGATTCCAGCCCGTCCATCAGGGCATCAACGGCCTGCTTGCGCTCGGTGTATTGGCGATCGAGCTTCGCATAGAGCTCGCGATCCGCAGGCTCTGCGTATTTCAGCCATTGCGGCTGAGCAAGGTCCTCGGCACGTACAGAAAGGCTCTTGAATCGATGCCCCATCGCCTCATCGACATGAGCACACACCTGCACTTCACTGACCTTTTTCAAAAAAGCCGGGTAGCTGTCGCTGCTCGCTTTGGCCTGTTGCACCAGAAAATCGAAATCCCTGGCCTGTTTGTTACGAAGGCCCGCCACATGGCAGTGCAGCATTGGCTCTACACAAGGCTCGTAATCGAGGTCATCGTTGCCGACGACGTGGTTTTCAGGCAACCGCGCCAAGTCCGATAAACACAGGGTTTTCAGCAACGGGTCTTGGCCCGATGTGCCGGACAGTCGCCGAGCCAATTGGCTGTTGAGTTCAGAAAAGGACTCATACCGTTCAACCCCGCCTGCGGCCATGAGCAGATAGCATGGGCCGGACGTATGACGCGCATCTGCAGCATTCTCGTCCTGTGTGACCGCGAAGACCGAAAGCAGTGGTGCTGTCATTTCACCCGGCAGGCGCAGGGATATCTTGAAAAGCCCGCCAGTGGGTTGATGGCTGAGTACGTGTACGAGGCGGTTTTTCTCCTCCTTGTTGAGTCGTTGCTCAGTGAATTGAAACTCGATGTCGTGATTGAGTGCCGATTGATGATGCCTGCTGATGACTTGGTGGCGGGCTGCACTTTTCCCTTCAGCCGGTGACGTCTCATGGCTATCCCATGCCAAGGCGAGCGCCCCGTGATAGGCCCCGGGAAACTTGGCCAGGACCTGACTAAAAACACTCTTGATCGTGATGAAGTCTTTTTCTGCCACCCGATGCTGCGCCTCGGCGCTCTCGTGGTGGTAATACAAAGCCTGGATTTTCGGATCGAACGCTTTAGCTCCCAACGTCATTGCCTGAATTAGTGCATCAGTAAGCGAGCACGAACCTTGCGCCGTTTGGGGCGCGGATGGACCGTTCAGAAAAATAATGTCCGGGTTCCACACCGGTACACGCCCGCGCAGGAAACCTGAAAGGCGGTCGAACGCGACGTCCCGAAGCGAAGGGAGGTTTTCCAGTACCGAGGTGCATTGCGAGCAGGCGGTCGTAAAGGCGAGAAGGTGCTGAGTAGCGGTGTGCTGTTGAGCAGCACCTGTACTGTTGGAGTGAATTACAGCAGATAGATCATTCATGGATACAGCTCCGATTAGGAACGGCCACGCCCACCAGCATCCAGCCGATGAGTACAACGTAAACCATTCGAGAGCTCCATTTCAGACCTTTGCTGAGCATCGAAAGCGGTACATATTGCTTGGCTGACGATGTTGAACCGACGCGGTTTGCAGGAAATAAACCTAGTGGAAGGCCGCCGAGAGTCTTGTCCTACTGTTGCGATGTCAGTAAGAGCCGGGATGGAATCGAATTGCTTTCGTCATCCGGGGGTCCCACGTTGGGTGCACTTTGATTTGAACAAATGTCGCCGTATTTAGCGGACACGATTGCAGCGGCTGTTTTTTAGAATTTCTACGCCGATTGTTTCGGTAGATGTAGAAGCTCAGAGAAATCCCACAGCATATTAAGCAACATTCCTACTCAAACTTCTGCTTAAACATTAGTCATCACAGTGAGGTGAGAACACCCCACCCTGATAACTCAATGAATGATTAATGGAGCTTCACGATGCTTACAAAAAAAATGATTACGCTGACCCTGGCGGCATGCCTTACGTCGCTCGCCGGTGCGGCAACTGCGCAACCTGCAGCAAATACCTTCAACTTCTGCACGAAAAAGTCCGGGGCAATTTCGTCGGGTCACGTAGGGGCACAGCAAGAAAAGGTGATCTACGGGCCGTATAAGGTGACGTGCGGGACTACTTCCCATCATTTCAACGTGAAAGGTGCGTCAGGACAAGTCCCCGTTATCGTCCAGCAGTTGAAAAACGGCGGCTGGGCTTCCATCACTGCAGCGACGTACGACCCTTCAGGCCGTTTCGGAGCCGGCATATTTCGGCTGGTAATCGATAACCGACAGAGCAACACGTCAGTCAGCTATACCGGGGCCTTTGTCGTTCCCATGTAATAACCAAGCGCCTGGGGCTAGCCGGATATGGCCCCAGACGTTATCCCTCGTTTAGGCGCGGATATTGACCAATGACCGCTCGCGAGGACGCTTCATATATTCCTCCAACGCCATCACCACAGACAAAGAAGTTTTTAGCTCAACCAGGGCGCCTCGAGCATGCTCATTGCCGTCTCTGATGGATTCCTGCAACTGACTAAGCTGCTTGCTGAAAAACTCATATACATTAACCTCCTTACCCATGTTGATTTCATTCCCCATCGAGTCGAACTCGACATCAATGCTCGACATGGCACCAATAAGATCCCCATCTATTATCCCTCGCTCGGCAAGCAGAACGCCCAGTTCCATCAGCTCTTTGTTGCTGGTCCTGCGCGGGTCAAATCCGCTCAGGCTGATGTTCAGCCCCTCCAGTTTTTTGATGCCTGGAATGTTCTCGTCCGCCCAGTACTGACGCACCTTCTGCTTGACCGCTTCCTCCTCGGGGCTGAGGCCGGACCTGACTTTGAATTGCTGGTCCGGTATGGCTACATAAACGCTTAACCGCTCCTGGACCTTACTCAAATTGCCAATCATGAAACCTCCTGAAATTCGCTTGTTCTCAGGAGGTGTCGGGTAATCGAAGGCTGGGTTTAGGCTGAAAAGCCAAAGACGGGATCATTGCCTTATTTAGAGACCCGTCCTACATCGCCGCAAATAATGCTCCTACAAAAAAGGCCAAATCGATCTCTCGAGTTGGCCTTTGTATATTCGAACGACTGATCAGCCGAACCTCTGCAGATTCGCCATCATCTCTTTAAGAGCTTCGGCGCTGTCCGCCGGATGCGCGGCGTTGCTGAAGTCACTGATGGATGCCCATTGCGCCGCGACATCTTGCGGTGAGAAGCCTGCATGGGGGTCAAAGCCGGCACCCAGGCTACGCTCCCAGCGGACCTTGCCCATCCAGCCGCCACCCACTTCATACAACCCGCCGCTGTCAGGGCACTGCTCGCTGCCCAAAAAAACCACCAGCGGGCTGACCAACTCAGGCTTCAGCAGATCGAACACGCTGGCCGGGATCAAGCCTTCGGTCATACGGGTCCCGCCGGTCGGAGCGATGGCGTTGACCAGAATGTTGTTCTTGCGCCCTTCAATGGCGAGCGTGCGCGTCAACCCGTAGAGGCCAAGCTTGGCCATGCCGTAGTTGGCCTGACCGAAATTGCCGTAGATGCCAGACGTGGACGACGTGAAGATGATGCGTCCGTAGTTCTGTGCTCGCAGATGGTGCCAGGCAGCGCGGGTGACCTTGTAGGCGCCTTCGACGTGAACGCGGTAAACCAGGTCCCAGTCGGTGTCTTCCATTTTGGCGAAGCTTTTGTCACGCAGGATGCCTGCGTTGTTGACCACTACGTCCACCCGGCCATAGGTGTCGAGCGCATTCTGAACGATCTTGTCGCCATCGGTGACCGAGTCGTGATTGGCGACTGCTTCGCCGCGCTCATCGCGGATTTCCGCGACCACTCGATCCGCCGCCGAGGCATTGGCACCTTCGCCGTGGGCCGAACCGCCGAGGTCGTTTACGATCACGCGCGCGCCGTGTCGCGCAAACAGCAAGGCATGCGCGCGGCCAAGACCGCCGCCCGCACCGGTGACGATCACTACCTTGCCTTCGAAATCCATGGACTCACTCATGTCGCTCCCCCTGATGATGATGCCGGCTCTATCCTGGGTCCTGAGCCCGTCAGGCGTCAGTACCAGCATAAGCGGGCGAACTGTCAGCGAGTGTCAACGACTCGCTGTCAGGTCACAATCAATAGGGGGCGCGCTGAATAATGGCCGATAACGCCCAAGGATGGATGAGCCCGTACTCACGCCGGTAATGGGTCGTCGCAACTGGCCACGGCAAGAGCATCAAGCGGCCACGTCACGAGGCAGCATTAACCAGGCATCAGCCGTTCAGGTGCTTGATGAACTCGGCAAGCCAAGGCTCGGCATCGCTTTCAGGCGTGACGGTTTCGCTGGCATCCAGACGCAGCATCTCCTGCACCTCGCGTATACCCAGTTCGCCGAACAGCTCACGCATCAATTCTCCGCCCGCACAAAAGGTATCGCCGTAACTCGCATCGCCCAATGCGATCACTCCACCGGGCAGCCCACGCCAGTCAGCGGGCAGGGCATCACGGATCTGATGGTAGAGCGGCTGGATGTTGTCCGGCAGCTCGCCCATTCCGGTCGTTGAACTCACCGCCAGAAGAGCGCCTGGCGCAAACGCCTGCAACTCGGCAAGCGTGGCGCGCGGGTTGAACAACACCTCATACCCTGCATTTTTAATGATCTGTTGCGCATGTCGAGCCACTTCTTCCGCCGCGCCGTAGACCGAGCCTGCAATAATCGCGACCTTCATTGTTCATCCTGTGACGTAAGAATTTCAGAGCATTATGCCGCAGCAGGGTCCCGAATTTCGCGTTGCGATTTTGTGAATCACCCGTCTGGCAGCAATCGGGGACCGCCAGCGAACTGCTACCAGAAATGATTTTCAACGATAGCAGTGAGCACCTGTCCAATCTCCATCAGTCAGGCTCCTTCCATGCCGGCTTCGCTCGTTCGGCGACGACGTTATGCAGGCCGGCGCAAAGGGGTCGAGTTATGCAGCAAAGTGGCGCAAGCTCGGCTGGAGATGCTAATCCTGAAGGGGTAACATTCAGCAACTGACGAGCGGTCGCAACCAAACTGCGAACGATCTGTCTGCTTTCTCAATAACCGGTTAATCGAGCCTGGCCATGCAGCGCGACAATCTCCTCACGCCTGATGAACTGGAGTTCATCCAGAAGATGCAGCACAACCCCACGCTGAATTTGCGGGACAAATCCAGCAGTCTGGTGGTGAATGGCGGCGTGCAGATCCAGGATCTGCTCACTCGCCTCGCGGCGCATGAGCAAGTCACGATCCAGGCTCAGTTCGACAATCAGCAAATGACCTTTCCCCTCCACTTGGTGGAAGACGAATTTCATGCGCTGCACCTGGAGTTGGGCGCACCGAGCATCTTCGAAGAAGGCCCGCGGATTCGCCCCTGGCGCCTGACCCTGCCCGAGCCGGTGCCGCTTGAAACCGACAAAGGCTCACCGACGGCGCTGTGGGTTCATGAGATTTCCTTCAAGGGCATTCTGCTGGAGATACGCAAGCAAACCAAACCGCCAAAGTCCTTTGCTGCCTTTTTCACGCCGTTGGGCGACGCTCCCATCGCACTGCGCGGTACCTTTGAGCGCTTGACCCAACATGGGCTTGCCGCGTATCGCCTGAGTCAGAACAGCAAGGAAGATACGGAGCGCCTGCGCCAGTACATCCTTCAAGAGCACCGCAAGATTCATCCTTCTATGCACCTCTGAGACTACTGGCCCCACCGGGCTCCAACGCCTTTCGCAGCCCGCCGACAAACACCTCTGGCTTTATCGCAAGATTCAGGAATAATCCTTGCTTGCTTTTTCCAGCGAAGCTGACGCAGTGCCACCACCCCGGCGCAGTGTCACGTGGTTTCCCTACCCGGGAAGCTCACTTGTTTATCGGAGATACACAATGTCTACCTCTCCCGTCACGCTGATGGTTGCCCGTCGCGTCGCCCATGGCCGCTACCAGGAATTGATCGCCTGGCTGCACGAAGGCGAACAACTTGCCACTGACTTCCCCGGCTATCTCGGCTCAGGCGTGCTTGCACCGCCGCCAGGGGATGACGAATTCCAGATTATTTTCCGCTTTGCAGACGAGGCCACCATGCACGCCTGGGAGCATTCTGCATCCCGACGCTCCTGGCTGGTGCGCGGCAGCGGTCTGTTTGCCAAAGACTCGGTGCACCGCGTCAGCGGTATCGACGGCTGGTTTGGTGCCGCAGGCCAGCGCCCGCCCCGGTGGAAGCAGGCGGTCGCCATCTGGCTGGCCTTTTTCCCGGTGTCGCTGATCTTCAACTTCGTACTGGGTCCGCTGCTTGGCCAACTGGAGCTCTTGCCGCGCATCATGATCAGCACACTCATCCTCACTCCGCTGATGGTGTTCTGGTTCATCCCGCTGTCGACCCATCTGCTGGCAGGGTGGCTGCAGAGCAATGCGCCCGCTCAGGTCAACGGTACGGAATCAGCGTCCACTCGCTGAAACGCAGTAGCGGCCTCGCGCGAAGTGGCCTGCCGCGTGCGGCGCTCAGCGTTCCGGGCATCGCCCCTGACAAAACATGTACAGCCATCTCCCGGTTGTACAAGAAGCGGCCGTTGGGTTAACTTGGCTTACGGTCTACCCTGACGGCGACTTCATGGCAGTTAATGCAACGATCTCCGCGCCCCGACCGACCTCCCCTCCCTGTTTTTTTGATGCGTGACAATCATGGCCTGCTCCCCTGCTCCTGTCCTGATAACTGGCGCCAGCCAGCGCGTCGGCCTGTATTGCGCCGAGCGCCTTTTGGCGGAGGGCCAGCCCGTCATCATCACGTACCGCAGCGACCGCCCAGGTGTGCGACAGCTCGAAGACCTCGGCGCAGTCGTCCTGCAGGCGGACTTCTCCTGCGAGGCCAGCGTGCTGGATTTCATTGCACGCCTGAAAGATCGTACAGACTGCCTCAGGGCGATCGTTCACAACGCATCAGACTGGCTGGCCGAGAGCACGCATGACGAGGCGGATGTGTTCACGCGCATGTTCAGCGTCCATATGCTGGCGCCTTATCTGATCAACCTCCATTGCGCCGATTTGCTGCGGCGATGCGAGAAAGCCGACATTGTTCACATCAGCGACGACGTCACCCGCAAAGGCAGCAGCAAGCATGTCGCCTACAGCGCCAGCAAAGCGGGGCTGGAAAACCTGACGCTGTCCTTCGCAGCAAAGTTTGCCCCCCATATCAAGGTCAACGGCATCGCCCCGGCCATGCTGATGTTCCAACCCGACGACGATGCAGCCTATCGCCTGCGCACGCTGGATAAATCGGCCCTCGGAATCGAGCCTGGTGCCGAGGTGATTTACCAGAGCGTGCGCTACCTGCTGGATAACCCCTACGTCACCGGCACCACGCTGACCTTAAACGGCGGACGGCACCTAAAGTAAGTCGCCCCGAGGAATCATTGATGACCCTGTCACTGCCACAGCATTACCGTGAAATCCTCGTCGGCCTGGGTGAAGATCCTGAACGCGAAGGGTTGCTGGATACACCCAAGCGCGCAGCCAAGGCCATGCAGTATCTTTGTCATGGCTACGAGCAAACCCTGGAAGAGATCGTCAACGGTGCACTGTTTGCATCCGAGAGCGACGAGATGGTCATCGTCAAGGATATCGAGTTGTACTCGCTGTGCGAGCATCACCTGCTGCCCTTCATCGGCAAGGCCCACGTTGCCTATATCCCCACCGGAAAGGTCCTGGGGCTGTCGAAGATCGCCCGCATCGTCGACATGTTCGCGCGGCGCCTGCAAATTCAGGAAAACCTGACGCGACAGATCGCCGATGCCATCCAGGATGTCACCAAGGCAGCAGGCGTGGCGGTGGTGATCGAGGCCCAGCACATGTGCATGATGATGCGCGGTGTTGAAAAGCAGAACTCGACCATGAACACTTCGGTGATGCTCGGCGCCTTCCGCGAGTCGACCACCACCCGAATGGAATTTTTGCAATTGATCGGACGGAGCAAGTAGTCCATGGCAAGACTCGAACCCGGCACGGCACGCATCAGGGTCAAAGACCTGTGCCTGCGTACGTTTATCGGCATCAACGAGGACGAAATCCTCAACAAGCAAGATGTACTGATCAATCTGACGATCCAGTACGCGGCCCAGGAAGCGGTGCGCGACAACGATATCGACCATGCGCTTAATTACCGCACCATCACTAAGGCGATCATCCAGCACGTGGAAAACAATCGCTTTGCCTTGCTCGAGCGCCTGACGCAGGAGGTGCTTGACCTTGTGATGAGCCATGAAGCGGTTCAGTACGCCGAGGTCGAGGTGGATAAGCCTCACGCGCTGCGTTTCGCCGAATCGGTGTCGATCACGCTCGCGGCGGCGCGCTGAGCCTTCGCGCCGTCACCCTGGCGCGCTTGCCCACCCCTACTGCCGCTTTTATCATTCGTCCCACGTTATTCATCTACAGAGCCCGCCATGACCGAGCAACAACGTCTTGAACTTGAAGCCGCCGCTTTCCGCCGTCTGGTAGCGCACCTGGACAGCCGCAAGGACGTGCAGAACATCGATCTGATGAACCTCTCCGGTTTTTGTCGCAACTGCCTGTCCAAGTGGTACAAGGCCGCCGCTGACGAGAAGCACATCGAGATCACACTTGATGACGCCCGCGAAGTGGTTTACGGCATGCCTTACAGCGAGTGGAAATCCACCTACCAGAAAGAAGCCAGCCCGGAGCAACAGGCCGCTTTCGCCAAGGAACCGAAGCATGAATGACCTGAGCGCACTGCGTGCCAGCCTTGCCAGCGGCAATCACCTTTTTGCCGACACGCTCGCGTTTGTGGCCGCGCATTACGATTACCAGCCTCAGGCCTTCAGCAACGGGCCGGTGGAAAACGCAGCGGGTCAGAACGAAGGCTCTTGCAAGACACTTGGCATGGCACTGCTGGAAGGCCTGAGCGATGAGGAAGCGCTGCTGGCGTTTGGCGAACATTATCGTGCCGTGCTCGCAACCCCCGAGGGGTCGGACCATGGAAACATTCGGGCGTTGATCGCTAACGGACTGGCAGGCGTGCAATTCTCGGCCGAGCCTCTCAAGCGTAAGGTCTGATTGCCCTGCCCTACAAAAGCGCGCTTGCAGGACATAAAAAAACCGGCTCAATAAGCCGGTTTTTTTTGTGCCTGAATGCCTGATCAGAACGAGACGTTGGCCAAGCCGTCCAGGTAGCGCTCAACGTCCAGTGCAGCCATGCAGCCTGCACCTGCCGAGGTGATGGCTTGACGGTAGACGTGATCTGCAACATCCCCGGCGGCAAATACACCGTCAACGCTGGTAGCCGTCGCGTTACCTTCTCGGCCGCCTTGAACAACCATGTAGCCGTCCTTGAGCGCCAGCTGGCCCTCGAATAGCGACGTGTTCGGCGTATGGCCAATGGCAATAAATACGCCGTCGACCTTCACTTCGTCATAGCTGCCGTCGTTGTTTTTCAGACGCGCACCGGTCACGCCCATGGTGTCGCCCAGAACTTCGTCGAGAGTAGAATTGAGCTTGAGCTCGATCTTGCCTTCGGCCACGCGCGCATGCAGCTTGTCGATGAGGATTTTCTCGGCGCGGAAGGTCTCGCGACGGTGAATCAGAGTCACCTTGCTGGCGATATTGGCGAGGTACAGCGCTTCCTCGACGGCCGTGTTGCCGCCACCGACAACGGCGACCGGCTTGTTGCGATAGAAGAAACCGTCGCAGGTTGCGCAGGCCGAAACGCCTTTACCCATGAACGCTTCTTCGGAAGGCAGGCCGAGGTAACGAGCGCTTGCCCCGGTAGCGATGATCAGCGCGTCGCAGGTGTAGGTCGCATTGTCGCCTTTCAGGCTGAACGGCTTGCCGGCCAGGTCCACAGCGTTGATGTGGTCGAAAACGATCTCTGTCTCGAAGCGCTCCGCGTGTTCGCGCATCCGCTCCATCAGTGCCGGGCCTGTGAGGCCATGGGGGTCGCCCGGCCAGTTGTCGACTTCGGTGGTGGTCGTCAGCTGACCACCTGCCTGCATCCCGGTGATCAACAGCGGCTTGAGGTTGGCGCGAGCGGCGTAGACCGCAGCGCTGTAACCGGCTGGGCCGGAGCCAAGGATAATCACTCGCGAATGACGTACATCAGACATGACACACTCCTATTGACCGGCCATCGTTACGTGTGGTCGGAGTCACTTGAACTGAACCGGCGTACCGGTTGGAAGGGTTGGCTTGGCGGGGCCACCCGTGTAAGGCACCCGCTCATCCTGAAAATGCACTCGCAACGTGAGACACGATGCGACAAAACTTGCCCGCAAGCTTATCGGGGCGAGGAAGATTAAGGAAATATCGTTTCACAATCCAGCCCATAGGCCAGCGCTATACGCGCTGGCTTCACAGCGGCGATGATTATGCTCAGACCCTGCCGCCGCAGGAGTGTTTCAGTGAGTGTCGCCGGCCCCGCTGTGCTTCCGCCCGCGAGGCAAAGCCGGTAAGGTCGGCGCGACATCATTGACTGGAGGCACCCATGCCTGCACCCGCCCTTTCCGGCCCTCAATACCTGCGCGAAGGTCTGAAGCTGGTGCTCAGCCCCGGCCTGCGACTGTTCGTCCTGCTGCCACTGGCGATCAATCTGGTGCTGTTCAGCGCCATGATCTACTTCGCCGGCCATGAGTTCAGGCTGTGGGTGGACTCCTTCATGCCCACCCTTCCCGGCTGGCTCAGCTTTCTGAACTACATCCTGTGGCCGTTATTCGTCGTGCTTGTGGCCTTGATGGTGTTCTTCACCTTTACCATGATCGCCAACATTATTGCCGCGCCGTTCAACGGGTTCCTGTCTGAAAAGGTAGAAGTGGTCTTGCGCGGGACGGACGACTTCCCGGCGTTCAGCTGGGGCGAACTAATCGAAATGATCCCGCGCACCCTGAGCCGTGAAATGCGCAAGCTTGGCTACTTTCTGCCCCGTGCCATCGGGCTGTTCATCCTCTCGTGGATTCCGGTGGTGAACTTGATCGCTGCGCCGCTGTGGCTGATGTTCGGCGTCTGGATGATGGCGATCCAATACATCGACTACCCCGCCGACAACCACAAGATGAGCTGGCAGGACATGCTCGCCTGGCTTCGCGCCAAGCGTTGGCAAAGCATGAGTTTTGGCGGGATCGTTTATCTGGTGCTGCTGATCCCGGTGGTCAACATCCTGATGATGCCGGCCGCAGTCGCGGGCGCGACTTTGTTTTGGGTGAGGGAACGCGGGGCGGAGACGTTGGCGGAGCGGCTTCGCTGATGCAGAGAAAAGGCCTCGTTTGAGGCCTTTTTGGTACGCACGCTTTTTTAAATGGTCGACCAGCGCTCTGGACATCCGGGGTTACCGCCGACTACTGGACTTATCTGAGCGGGCCAGTTCCCGGCAATCTGGCTTGCATCACGTCAAACTACACGACCCAGCTTCGGCCTTCAGCCGAGAATGTCGGGCGGCTCAAACGCCGTGCCGCTTGCGATCTGTGTAGGGGAATTCCCTATCTCCATTAGGACGCGTCCGGTTCGTGTTTTCCCTATGGAATGACACTTCGAAAAGCTTCATCTTCGCCCGCTTCAGCCCCTTCCATGGATGAGTTGATCGGATCTTTATGGGCCGGTCGGGGGCGCATTTCCTGTCAGGGACGCTCGCTCATGCTCACCAATTTGCCGCCTTTCTTCGATCACAGTCGCCATAAACTTGTTGTTCATCGCTTGCCAATTGCGCTTGACGTTTTAGCGTTTGAGGGAGAGGAGCGGCTGAGCCAGCCGTTTGTTGAGCGCGTGGGATGGGGCAAAGGTAAATATCTCAAAGCTGACCTTCCTAAAGAGATGTATATCCGCTGGCAATCGCTGGTTGAACCGCAGATTTATCACGCCCGTATTGATATGCCGGAGTCGATTAGGAAACTTATGCTTAAAGGAGAGAGAACCTTTTGCCGTGCCGATGCGAAATGGATCACCGATTACCGCAAAGCCATCGTCATAGGCCTGGCACCGGGCGGCATTGTAAAAGTTTGGGTAACAGGACCTTGCTTGTCTCCCATTGAGGTGACGAGGGTGCAGGCCAAGATAGACCCAACCGGGCCTAATGATGGCTTATCAGACGGAAAATTCGTTCAGCCATCGGCTGAGTCTAAAGCCTATGTCGAGAAATTCGGCATTCCATATGGTTCGCGGTGAATAGTCGCGCTGATACTCCGCTACCAAAATCGATCGCCAGCAACTCAAAGAACTATTCTCCTCAGCGCTTGAGCGCGCGACATATGAAAGGGATGTATGAATCTACTCAAGTTAAGACGCAGTTTTAATTCCAAACCCTGCCTTATCGTTCTCCTGTGGATAGTCGCGACCTGCACACGCGCTGAAACCCAAGCGTTGGAAGGACGATATTACCTGCACGGCGTGATGGAAATGGCTGCTGGATTGCAGTTGGAAAAAGACGGAACATTCACGGCGGGAGTCGAATATGGAAGTGCCAGTGGCTTTGCGAAAGGGCTCTGGTCTGTCGAGGACGACGTCCTGACGTTAGAAAGCGAACCCAATCTTCGACCCGCTCATGAGCTTGCCTTCGACTCATTCCGGGAGCGGCCGAAGAGTGCACTTTTGGAATACGCCATCCAGAATAAATACGCTCCATTGGATTTCTGGCCGAGTCACTACATTTTGGAAATGCGTTACGCTCGTTATCGTGAGCCTCCTCGCATCAAGCCGGAGTTCGTTCACGTCCAATTTGACCATGGGCCCGCTGCCTCTATGAAGCTCACCGCTGACCCATCGTCCCGTGCAATGCTTCACTACGATCTCAACAGGACAATCACAAAAATAGGGCTAAGCACTTCTCAAATGGCCGCCCCAACACGCTGGTTCGACGTAGCACCCAGTAGCCGCATGTTTAATTTTTGGTGGAAAAAACCAACAAACCAGCCGATCACATACACAGAACCTGATGAGTTTACCTTAGCTGAGGCTCATCGAAGGCTCGATGAGCAGGATGCTAATCAAATCGACACTCACTACTTGGTTGAAGTCTTTCATTACGACCCGATGAAACCGCCTCCCATTAAGCCGATGATGGTGTATTGGCAATTCAAGGACGGATCGACCCTATCGAATGTCTGGACGGACTCGACTCAAGAACGGATAGCCCTGCCCTACCAGGCCAACAAAGAACTGGAGAAAGTTGGCGTGGGCATGCAGGGCTCGACCGAGGCCATCGAATGGTTTGAGGTTACCCCGGAGGCGAGGTGGTTAATCGTAGAGTGGGACGCCAAGCCCAACCCGGCATACGGAGAGTTATCGGATCTGTTTCAGTATCTGCAACTTGAGGTCACTCCCGGCTGCCTGTCTTTGGAGATAGGCGGCAGCACAGGTTGCTTCCGACCTGGGTGACCCAGCGCGACCTGCTTGGGATGCCACACGCAAGGATGCGGCGCTGGCAGAGCGGTTTCGCTGATGCAGAGAAAAGGCCTCGATTGAGGCCTTTCTTGTGTGAGTGCAGGATCTACCAGTGTAGCTACTCGCTCATCTGGCTAAAGGCCACGGCTGGAGAAATACATTCTGATAGATTCAATCATGACAACGATAATTATCACAACTGCCCAGCACATTAAGCCCAGCATCGCCCATATACCTTCACCGAAGGTAGAACCACACTTGCAGCTTCCTTCGGCGTCGCGGTTCAGCTGGTTAATGAACGACTGCACTCTGAGCATGATCAGGAACTGTGCGAACGTCGAAATGACGGATATCCCTAACGGGATAAGTCCAAGGCCTGCCGAAGCGCCACCTCTCAAGCCTGCTGCGATGCCATGGACAAACACGACAAGGGACGGCGCCAGCGCGAGGAGAATCATGGCTACCGCAAGCGCGCCCCAATAAGGCACCCCTCGCTGCCCTTTTTCTTTAAGCAACGCGTCCACTTTGCCAAACATGGACGGCACAAAAAACAACGAGAAAATCGCACGCGGGACCGGCCAGATCGGTTTCGCCGAATACGCTTTGTAACGCGACCAGTTTTTGTAATACCAGTAGAGCCCGTACAGCCCGCAGGTGATCAGCATCATCACCGTCAGCTTGATCAGCGACACGGTATAAAACGGTGGGCCGCTTGTAGGCAAAGCCGTCAGGTCGGCAGCAGGTGGCGCATTGAATTGCTCGGACACAGCGTTTCCTCCAGAAGTTGAGGCGACGCATGCTAAAGGTGGAAACACTCTTTTAATCAACCCGGGAAAAATCAGGACGATTCCTACGACGGTATTCGCCACGTCCCACAGCCTTCCTGTTTAACCATGGACATGCCCACTCCGGGCGAGCATTTGCCGACCCTTTTGTACCAATCGGCATAACCATCCCGAGGAGTTACACGCCCATGGAATCCACACCGAGCACTCCGATCAAAACAATCACCAGCCCTGGCTCCTCCCTGATGGACAGGCGTACGAAGCCGGAACCCAATGCCCCCGCCTTCATGCAAGCACTGGCTCAGGCCACCCAGCCGTTCGTTTCACAGACCCTCAAGGCTGAAGCCGCGAACCTTGCCAGGCCCAGCGAGCCCCGCTCGCCCCTGCAACTCATCAGCCTGAACCCGGTGCAGACCCATTACGAGCCAGCGCCGGCCGCCTTCGAGCGCATCGGTGGGTCACGGCTGGTGCCATTCACCGTCGGCGAGTGACACGTCCGGTAGCCCGCAGCCTTGCTCGAACCCGACCGCTCTGGATCGTCTTATCAAATGGTCAGGCTCGAGCGAAGCCATATTGCTTCTGGTTGGTCATTTGCGGTCACAAATCCATCACCCAACGGCCACACAAGCGCAATGCTGTGCTCGGAAACTGCTGGCATGAGTAAATCCCTGCACATCACTCTGATCACCGAGACCTATGCGCCCGAGATCAACGGCGTGGCCAACACGCTCAGTCGCCTTTGCGATGGCTTGCGCGTGCGCGGGCATCGGGTCGAGGTGATCCGGCCGCGGCAAAACGACGATGGGCTGCGCGCGGCGGAAGCCGATTTGATGCTATGCCGCGGCTGGCCCATACCGGGGTATCCGGGGCTGCAGTGGGGACAGTCGTCGATGCACAAGTTGCTGCGCCGCTGGCAGCGCAATCGCCCCGACGTGCTGTATATCGCGACGGAAGGGCCGCTGGGGCTTTCGGCGCTGCGGGCGGCACGCCGGCTTGGGATTGCCATCGTCAGCGGCTTCCATACCAATTTCCAGCAATATACGCGGCAGTACGGGCTGAGTTTCCTGACCCGGCTGATGACCACCTATTTGAGATGGTTTCACAACCGCTCCAGCGCGACGCTGGTGCCCAGCTTCACCCAGAAGACCGAGCTTGAACGACGGGGCTTTGAACGCCTTGAATTGCTCTCGCGCGGTGTGGACTGCCAATTGTTTCACCCCTCGAAACGTTCGAGCGCCCTGCGCGAAAGCTGGGGACTGGAAACGGGGGATACGGCGGTGCTGCACGTGGGTCGGCTGGCTGCGGAAAAGAATCTCGGCCTGCTGAAGCCCACCTTCGACGCTCTGGTCAGCACTTACCCCGAGAAGAATCTCAAGCTGGTGATCGTCGGCGACGGACCGGTCAGGTCAATGCTGGAGGGCCAGCTCCCCGATGCCATCTTTTGCGGCACACAGCGCGGCGATGCGCTGGCGGCCCACTACGCATCGTGCGACCTTTTTCTGTTTCCCAGCCTGACCGAGACGTTCGGCAACGTGGTGCTGGAGGCCCTGGCGTCCGGCCTGGGCGTGGTGGCCTACGACGAGGCCGCAGCGGCGCAGCACATCCACCACGGCCATAACGGCGCGGTGGCGATGCCAGGCGATGAGGAAGGCTTCATTGATGCGGCCCGATGGATGCTGGAGGATGACGAAACCTTGCGTCGGGTTAGGCTCAACGCCCGCCAGCATGCCAGCCGCCAGGGTTGGGCCGGGATTATCGACGCTTTCGAAAACTACCTGCGAGTGGCGTGCGAGACTCCGCATGGAGTAATTTTGGGCGTTTGATCGTCCACCGTGTGCTGTGCGTGATACAGGTGGGAGTGATCTCGCTCACTCCCACGGCAAGGTCCGATGCCGATGACTCTCTTAAGCAACACCGGACCGGTTGGGCACTGACCCTCAGTCCAGTCGAGTCAACGCCTCACGACTGAACGGCAGGATGTCGTGCTCGCGCCCTTCTCTTACCTTTAAAGCCCAGTCCGGGTCGACCAGCAGCGCCCGGCCCACCGCTACCAAATCAAATTCCTCGTCGCCCAGACGCTTGAGCAGATTTTCCAGGCTCGCTGGCTGTGCGACCTTGTCGGTGTTGACCATGAACTGCAGAAACTCTCCATCCAGGCCTACGCTGCCCACGGTGATGGTCGGTTTGCCCGTGAGCTTGCGCGTCCAGCCAGCGAGATTAAGCTCTGAGCCTTCAAATTCGGGCTCCCAGAAACGCCGTGTAGAACAGTGGAATATATCGACGCCCGCCTCAGACAGCGGCTTGAGGAACGCGTCGAGCTCCTCCACGGTTTGCACCAGGCGTGCGCTGTAGTCCTGCTGCTTCCATTGCGAATAGCGAAAGATGATCGGGTAATCCGGCCCGACGGCTTCGCGCACGGCCTGGATCAGCTCAATGGCGAAGCGCGAGCGATGGGCAAGATCACCCCCATACTCGTCGGTGCGCTGGTTGGAGCCCTCCCAAAAGAACTGATCGACCAGATAGCCATGGGCGCCGTGAATTTCCACCCCGTCCATGCCGATGGCCTTGGCATCCTTTGCTGCCTGGGCGAACGCCGAGATGACCTCGGTGATGTCTTCTTTGCTCATGCCGTGAACAACGACTTTTCCATCCTTGAGCTTCTCGGTCGGACCATAGGCGGGCACCGCTCCGTCGGGCTCGGTGCCAAGGCGACGTACAGCGCCCACGTGCCAGAGCTGAGGCACTATCTTGCCTCCCTCCTCATGGACGACCTCGACCACTTTGCGCCAGCCATCGAGTGCATCCGCGCCAAAGAACCTTGGCACGTTGGGGTAGCCATTCGACGCCTTGTGCCCCACCGTCGTGCCCTCCGTGATGATCAAACCCACACCCGCAGCCGCGCGGCGGCGGTAGTAATCGATCACCTTTGAATTGGGCACCCCGCCCGGTGAAAACGAGCGAGTCATCGGCGCCATCACGACGCGCGTCGGCAGCTCGAGGCTGCCCAGATGGAAGGGTTTGAAGAGGGCTTGAACGGGCATGCGGGCTTCCTCGGCGTCCGAAAATATGATGAAGGTCATACAGGATGGGCCGAACTGCCGCAGATACGAAGCACTATTGACTGGGGTGATTAAGGGTCAAAAGAGGGACGCAATGCCCGATCAGGGCAATGCTTTTTCGATGGCAGCGATGACCTTGGGATCGTCAGGCGTCGTGCGAGGAGAGAAACGGGCAAGCACTCGGCCGTCCTGGCCTACCAGAAATTTCTCGAAATTCCATGTGATATCACCCGGAAACTCCGCACCTTCTCCCGCCAGCATTTGATACAGACGATCGCGGTGAGGACCGTTGACATCAACCTTGTCACCCAAAGGGAACGTTACGCCATAGTTCAGGGAGCAAAACGTCTGAATCTCCTCCTGAGTCCCAGGCTCCTGACCAGCGAACTGGTTGCACGGGAGCCCGAGAACGCTGAAGCCTCGGTCCTTGTATTTCTGGTACAGGAGTTCGAGCGCTGCATATTGAGGCGTAAGGCCACATTTGGAGGCGACATTCACCACCAGAACCACTTTGCCCTTTAGCGGCGCGAGGGGTAGCTCCTGGCCATCCAGAGCCTTCAACTTCAGCTCGTGAAATACACTCATGAAAACTCCCCTGGAACCTGTTTACCGAAAAAAGCGCCCTGACAGACTGCGAAAACCGCTGTTTTCACAAGACCGCGAGGACGCCTGGCCAGCTCAATCAGCTTAGCAGGACAATCAGTGGTGGTGACCACCTTCGCCATGCACGTGACCGTGCGCCAGTTCTTCTTCGCTAGCATCACGGATGGCAACGATTTTGACATCGAAGTTCAGGCGTTGGCCGGCCAATGGGTGGTTGCCATCGACTGTCACATCGTCGCCGTCCAGATCGCGGATAGTCACGATCTGCATCTGGCCGTCGGGCGCGGAAGCATGAAACTGCATGCCGACTTCCAGCTCGTCGACGCCTTCGAACATGCTGCGGTTAAGCGTGCTGACCAGTTCGGCGGAGTACTCGCCGTAGGCGTCTTCCGGCTCGATGGACACTTTCAGTTCGTCGCCGACATCCTTGCCATCCAGCGCCTTTTCCAGACCCGGGATGATGTTGCCTGCGCCTTGCAGGTAAACCAGCGGCGCGCCGCCGGCAGAACTGTCGATGACCTCACCAGCGTCATTGGTCAGGGTATAGTCAATGGAGACAGCCTTGTTGGCGGCGATCGGCATGGGGCGAGACCTTTTGCAAATAGAGATGAGCGAACAAGTCTAACCAAGCAATCGCGCGAAAGCGAACGCAACTCAGACGGACGGCCCCGATTGGAATCCCTCAAAGCCCCCTCCGCCCAACCAACCATTACCGGGTTTCATCAGGACCTGGACGGCCATTGGGTCGTCGAACTGTCCTGCGGTCACACCCAGCATTTACGCCACGACCCGCCATGGCAATCCCGCCCCTGGGTGCTTGATGCCGAGCAGCGTCTGGCAACTATCGGTCAATGCTTTCGCTGCGGCTGGTGCGCGCCAGGCCCGGTTAACGATAACCTTGTGCCCCGATGAGACGCTGCGACTGAACAGCGTCCTGGTTTATCCGGTCCGATGGCTGAACTCATAGCGCCACGCCCTTTGCACTGCTCATTTTCGAGAAGCCCGCATGCAGACTTTCTTTATCGCGCCCACAGACTTTGGTGTGGGCTTGACGTCCATCAGCCTGGGGCTGGTTCGCACCCTGGAGCGCGCCGGACTCAAGGTCGGTTTTTTCAAGCCGATTGCCCAGCCTCATCCAGGCGATCTGGGCCCGGAGCGCTCGACCGAGCTGATTGCCCGCACGCACGGACTCAAGCCGCCCAAGCCATTAGGGCTTGCTCACGTCGAGCGCCGACTTGGCGAGGGCCAGCTCGACGAGCTGCTCGAAGAGATCATCAAGCTGTATCAGGAAGCCTCGATCGGTCGGGATGTATTGATCGTCGAAGGTATGGTGCCGACACGCAGCGCGAGCTACGCGGCACGGGTCAACCTGCACATGGCCAAGGCGCTGGATGCGGAAGTCATCCTGGTGTCAGCCCCGGAAAACGAGGTGCTGACCGAGCTCTCCGGACGCGTCGAGCTTCAGGCGCAGATGTTTGGCGGACCGAAGGACCCTAAAGTGCTCGGTGTGATCCTGAACAAGGTGCGCACAGATGAAAGCATGGAAACCTTTTCGGCGCGGCTCAAGGAGCACTCCCCGCTGTTGCGCAGCGGCGACTTCCGCCTACTCGGCTGCATTCCGTTTCAGGCGGACCTGAACGCACCGCGCACCCGCGATGTGGCGGATCTGCTTGGGGCTCAGGTCATCAATGCCGGCGATTATGAACAGCGCCGGATGTCCAAGATCATCATTTGCGCACGTACGGTGCTTAACACGCTGCAGCTGCTCAAGCCCGGCGTGCTCGTGGTGACGCCGGGCGATCGCGACGACATCATTCTGGCCGTGAGTCTGGCGACGCTCAATGGCGTCCCTCTGGCCGGGCTGTTGCTGACCAGCGATACCCTGCCTGACCCACGAATCATGGATCTGTGCCGGGGCGCGTTGCAGGCAGGTCTGCCGGTGCTCTCCGTGAGCACGGGCTCCTATGACACCGCCACGCAGCTCAACCAGCTGAACAAGGAAATCCCCATCGATGACCGCGAGCGCGCGGAGATCATCACCGATTTCGTGGCCAGCCATCTGGATGCCAACTGGCTGCATCAGCGCTGCGGGACGCCGCGGGAAATGCGCCTGTCGCCGGCGGTGTTCCGCTATCAGTTGATACAGCGCGCCCAAGCGGCTAACAAGCGGATCGTGCTGCCCGAAGGTGCCGAGCCTTTGACCGTACAGGCTGCAGCGATCTGTCAGGCCCGTGGCATTGCGCGATGCGTGCTGCTGGCCAAGCCTGAAGAGGTGAACGCAGTCGCCCGGGCCCACGGTATCGAGCTGCCCCAAGGCCTTGAAATTCTCGATCCGGACCAGATACGCGAGCGTTATGTGGCGCCGATGGTCGAGCTGCGCCGCAGCAAAAACCTCAATGCGCCGATGGCTGAACAGCAACTGGAAGACCCGGTAGTCATCGGCACCATGATGCTGGCCCTCGACGAAGTGGACGGGCTGGTGTCAGGGGTTGTTCATTCCACCGCCAATACCATTCGGCCGGCCCTGCAACTGATCAAGACAGCGCCGGGCTGCACGCTGGTGTCGTCGGTCTTCTTCATGCTGTTTCCCGAGCAAGTGCTGGTGTATGGCGACTGCATCATGAACCCGCACCCGACAGCCACCGAACTGGCGGAGATTGCCGTGCAGAGCGCCGACTCCGCTGTCGCGTTCGGCCTGTCGCCGCGCGTGGCGATGATCAGCTATTCCAGCGGTAATTCGGCCAGTGGCGAAGAAGTGGAAAAAGTCCGCGAAGCCACGCAGTTGGCGCGGGAGACCCAGCGTGGTCTGTTGATCGACGGGCCGTTGCAGTACGACGCCGCAGCCAACGAACAAGTGGCCCGGCAACTGGCCCCGGACAGCCCGGTGGCGGGTCGCGCCAACGTGTTCGTGTTTCCCGACCTGAACACCGGCAACACGACCTACAAGGCGGTGCAGCGCAGCGCGGATTGCGTCAGTCTCGGTCCGATGCTGCAAGGCTTGCGCAAGCCAGTCAACGATCTGCCGCGTGGCGCTCTGGTTGACGATATCGTCTATACCATCGCGCTCACGGCGATCCAGGCGGCCACCCTGCCGCAATGACGCCGCGCTGCAATATCGTTTGCCCATAATCAACCCGCCGGATCCGACCGGCGGCCGACCCCACCCGGAGTTCGATTTACATGGATTTCCTGCCCGCCCCTTTGCGCGGCGTCATTGCCTCGCTGCTGTTGGCGCTCAACACGATCATCTGCTGCACGCCATTGTTCATCGTGGCCATCTTCAAACTCTGCCTGCCCTTCCCGGCTGCGCAAAAATTCACGGACTGGATGATGAGCCACATCCACGAGGCGTGGATCAGCAACAACAATGCCTGGATGAACCTGCTCGGTCATACCCGCTGGCATTTGAGCGGACTGGAGGAGCTGGATTATCAGCATTCGTACTTGGTGACGAGCAATCACCAAAGCTGGGTCGACATCATGGTGCTCCAGTACGTGCTCAACCGACGCATTCGCCCGCTCAAATTCTTTCTCAAACAAGAGTTGATCTGGGTACCGGTGATTGGACTCGCCTGGTGGGCGCTGGGCTTTCCGTTCATGAAGCGATACAGCAAGGCGTACCTGGCCAAACACCCCGAAAAGAAGGGCAAGGACCTGGCGACCACGCGACGCACGTGCGCGAAGTTCCGCAACAATCCGGTGGGCATTTTCAACTTCGTTGAGGGCACCCGTTTTACCGCAGGCAAACATGCGCAGCAGAACTCGCCTTTCCGCCACCTGCTCAAGCCCAAGGCGGGCGGCATCGCTTTCGTGCTGGACGCCATGGGCGAACAACTGGAATCCATCGTCAACGTGACCATTCATTACCCGGCCGGTCGGCCAGGGTACTGGGACTTGCTGTGCGGCAACGTTCGAGAAGTGGTCGCCCATTTCGAGGAGGTGCAGATTCCGCCGCAGTTCATTGGCAAAAGCTACGATCAGGACGATGCCTATCGCCTGGAATTCCAGCAGTGGATCAACGCGCTGTGGGAAGAGAAAGATGCCCTGCTCACGCAGATGCACGCGCAGTATCCGGGTCAGGCCCGTTAACACTTAAAACAAAAACCCCGGCGCAATGGCCGGGGTTTTTTGATGCTGCGTTAACACTTACTGCTGTTGCTGGTATTGCTGGCCTGGAATCGGCTTGAGGTTGACCTCGACGCGACGGTTCTGGGCACGTCCATTGACGTCAGCGTTGCTGGCGATGGGCGAGTCGGGACCGGCGCCGCGCACCGACAAGTGAGCCGCATCAACCCCTTGGGATGTCAGATACGTCGCTACGCTCTGAGCGCGCTGCTGTGACAGGTCCATGTTGTGCTGGCGGCTGCCGGTGCTGTCGGTGTAGCCGACGATTTCGATCATGTTCTGGTTGTACTGCTTCAGCGAGCCCGCGAGATTATTGAGCGGCGAGTAGAAGCTGCTGGCGATGGCTGAAGAGTCGGTGGCAAACGTGATGTTGCCCGGCATCACCAGTTTGATGTTGTCGCCTTCACGCTGAACTTCAACGCCGGTGTTGGCCATGCTGGCGCGCAGCGCGGCTTCCTGTTTATCAGCGTAATAGCCGTAACCGGCCGAAGCAGCACCCACCACGGCGGCGCCGATCAATGCACCTTTGCCACGGTGGTTATGGTCAATGGCAGCACCGGCGACGGCGCCCGCCAAGGCACCCAGCCCACCGTACTTGGCGGTCTTGCTCACGCCACCTGAGTTCTGCGCCTGCCCCTGGTTGTCATAAGGGTTCTGCGTTGCGCAGCCAGAAAGCACGGTAAATGCGGTGGCAGCGATGATCAAACGGCGAAAGGTCAACATCAAGGAGAGCTCCTGTTTTGCTTTTCTACGGCCAACAACAAAGGCCGATGATTTCGCCGATTAGAGCACGGTCCAGGTCAAAAATTCCTTAACACGGGCTGAACCGCAGAGCGCACGGCCGGAACAATATTTTCTTTAGTTAATAATTGAAAAATATATAGCCCGATTTAATGTGCTGTTCATCGCATTTTTCGATTGGCGAACAGTCTCATCCGCTTGAGTTACTTCAGTAACACCCTGATTTTCATCACTATCCACCCAAGTGAGCCGCCATTACCACCTGCTACCGGGTGGTTTTATTTATCCCGTCCTTTCCTATACTGGCGTTGCGCAAGCACAGGAAAGCGCAGTGATAAAGCAACCCACAAAATATGCTCTCACTTTCAAGCAAGGCAGCGCAGTCCTTACGCGCAAGAGCTCAATTTATGCTAAGAAAAATCCCGGTATCGGACCTCACGCTGGGCATGTACATCCACGAGTTCTGCCGTCCTCGCGTCAATGATCCTTTCTGGACCGCGCACGTCGAGCGCGAACTTGATGACGATGCCGTACTGCGGCAGATACAGGCATCGACCCGTGAGGTCTGGATCGACACCCGACTGGGCAAAAGCCCCGTCGCCAGCCAGCAGGCTGAACAGGTCGTGGATGAATGTCCCGACCCTGTCAGTACTGCTCCGTGCAGCCTGGAAGTGGAGATGGCCCGCGCGCGCCTGATCTGTGGCCGCGCAAAGGCAGCCGTGATGACCATGTTCAGCGACGCCCGTATGGGCCGGGCGATGAACACCGAGGATGTCGATTTGTTGGTCGAGGAGATTTCGACATCCGTCATGCGTCACCCCCACGCGCTCATCAGCCTGTCGCGCCTCAAGACAACCGATGAGTACACCTACATGCACTCAGTGGCGGTGTGCGCACTGATGGTGGCGCTGGCTCGGCAGATGGACCTGGATGAAGACCAGGTACGTGAGGCAGGGGTCGCCGGGCTAATGCATGACGTCGGCAAAATGATGATCGATTCGGCCATTCTCAATAAGCCGGATCGCCTGACCTACGAAGAGTACGAGGTCATGAAACACCATCCTCAGGCCGGCCTGGAGATTCTTCAGGGCTGCGAGCGCGTGACACGACTGGTAATGGACGTGTGCCTTCATCATCACGAAAAGGTCGACGGAAGCGGTTATCCCCATGGCCTGAAAGGTGACGAGATCAGTTTGCTCGCCAAGATGGGCGCGATCTGTGACGTATATGACGCCGTAACGTCGGACCGGCCCTATAAAAAGGGCTGGGACGCAGCGCACTCCGTACGCGAAATGGCCTCCTGGAAAGGCCACTTTGACGTGACGATTTTTCAGCACTTCGTCAAAACCGTGGGGATTTACCCCGTCGGCGCGCTGGTTCGGCTGAAAAGCGAACGCCTGGGCGTGGTGGTCGAACAGGACGAAACCTCCCTGTTGCACCCAAAAGTGAAGGTGTTTTTATCCACCCGGACCAGGATGCCCTTTGAGCCTGAGATCATCAATCTGGCCAGTCCGGCAGTCCAGGACGGCATCGTCAAATTCGAGCTGGCTGAAGACTGGGGCCTGCTGGACGTCAACAGCATGTGGGCGGGTCAGCCCGCAGCCTGATCCGCGGGCCGATCCCGCCGGCGTACCTCCCCATCAGGGAACGGTAGGCGCAGGCCTGCGTCGCAGCGGGATGATGCCGACCTGCATGCCGAAGGGCGTGAACACCGCATTGAGTGTCTGTAAGGTGGGATTGCCCTCGTCCTGCTCCAGCTGGCGCAGAGTGCGGAGGGATATCTTGCACATTTGAGCGAACTGCTCCTGACGCAACCCGGTTATTTCGGTTCGAAGCCGTTTCACTGCGTGGCCCATCGAGACGGTCCCGTCCAGAAGCTGGGCCCGAAGCTCATCAAGGATGAGTCCGCGTTGGCGTATCTCGTCGCTCACAGCAAACCCCACTGCTTGAGGGTTGCATCGAGCCGCGCCAGCATGATGCGTGGGTGATTGAATGTCTTCTGCGGCAATCCGATTTCACTCAGCAGATCAGGCAATGCCCGTAAACGTTGGCAGTCAGCCCGAAGTCCTTCAAACAGTTCCTCCGGCTCTACCCAGGCAGACAATGCCCGGCACGCTTCGCGCCAGTCCACTTCACCGGCACGTTCGATGGGGCTGGGCCACTTGGTGGTGCGAGTTACGCCTTCATCATCCATGACCATGGGCGCCAGATCATAAATAGGCGCCAGGGAAAGGCGCTGCTGATCGCGCAGGATCGACGTATTGCGCCCATGGTTGTCGCTGTTCCCGAGAATCTGATTGACCAGGTCGCGGCGCAGGTATTCCGACACCAGTTGCGGAATATCCTTTTGCTGACCGTTTGCTGACCACGCATCAGCCAGCACACTCACCGCCTGAACGTGTGTCATGTATGCACCGGGACGGGTGATATCTGCCAGGGAGTAAACCGACTCCACCGCCAGCCTTTGCACGCCGCCCCCGACCAAGCTGCGGTCAAAGCGCTGCATCCACAGGCTGGGCTTGCGGGCTTCTTCAAGCGTCATGCCTTCGCACGGTACGGTCCGCTCACCCAAGCGCTGCAGCGCCTGGTAGTAGCAAAACTCGCTTCTAAGAATGGTGCGATCGGTATCGTTGCCCTTATTTCGCGAAAACTTCACGAACCAGTGCTGGCGGACGTCGCTGTCCGGGAGCGCTGCATCCGGGTGCAGCCGCTCTTCTGAGTCCTCCACCAGCAGCAGTTTGGGCGCCTCACCCCCTGCTCCCGTTGCCCCCCCCACGGCTGCGCCTTGTTCGTACGCATATTCCAGAAAGCGGCTGTCCCGAGCGACCACTTCGGCCCGGTCAAAACCGATGCTGCTGGCCTGAGACAGGGCTTCGAAAGACTCCTTGATGCGCATATGCCCGACGGGGGCTGGCGTACAGCGCTGTAACAGCACCAGATCGGCCGGGTAATTTTCACCGCCCGGCAACGCAAGACGCGCCAGCAAAAAACGGCGGGCCGCGCCCGCAGGAATAATGTCGTGCAGGAAGGCCGGCAATCCAGCAGTTCTGAATAGATCCCAGCCCAGTGGTACTCGAGCGCTCACAGAGGGCGAAGTCGGACGCGCAAGGGCATTCAGGTGGTCCACCAGAAACGCCTGCTCGTAGGCAAAGCTGCACGGGCTGTCCAGCCCGGCCTCAGGCTTATCGACATCGATACGCATCGCGTCATGCCAGTGGCCTGCCAGGTGGAGTTGGAGGGTCAGCTGCATAAAAGCTGCTCGGCAATTTAATGCCTAAACAATAGGACCTGAGAATGAAAAAGGCAATTTAATACCTAAAAATGCTGTGAAATGATGTTAGTCGGCAATTTAATGCCGAATTCTCAATTCAATAATCCCATCTCCTGTGCCCGTGCCACTGCCTGAGTCCGTCGTTCCACCCCGAGTTTGCTGTTGATGTGGCTGGCGTGGGTTTTGACAGTGTGCAGGGAGATAAACAGGCGCTCGCTGATTTCCTGATTCGAACACCCCTGCGCGATCAGCTGCAGCACGCCAAGCTCCCGGGCGCTCAGGCTGTCGCTGCCGTGGCAGGTTCCCGGCTCACTGATCACCCCAAGGCACAGTGGACCATCGCTGTGAGCGGAAAGCGGAAGTTGCTGCAGCAGGTAGTCGACCAGGCGGCACGATGGCCGTTTGCACAATTGCTCGCGCAGCCACTCGGGGTGACGGCTGATCAATCGCTGGAATGGCAAGACTGCCCCGCCCGTTGCGAGTTGAAGACTCTGCACAAAAAGGGCCTCGGCCTCAGGCGCGCGTGATGAGTCAAGCAACAGCAGGAGGTGTTGGCTGAGGGCATTAAGGCCGAGCAACCCGGCGCCAACCCCTTCGGCATACTGCCGAAGTGTCTGAAGGCGTGCGATGGCTTCATCCGTGCGCCCTTGAATGTGGTCGAGAACGGCCCGAAGCGTCTCGATCTGTTGCGGCAATTGCGGCGAGCATTCGGGCGCCGCGGCGGGTTGGTCACCGCCATAGGTCTGGCCCAATCGCAGCAGCCAGGCATCGGCAAGGTCGATGCGGCCCTGAGCCAGCCAGAGCTCACATTTGGCCAGGGTAATCATTGCCAGGTAGTAAACCGGCGGGACATCCCAGATGTGCATCAGCCGTTCGGCCTCGGCCAGCTCGGCGAAAGCCTGCGCATATCGCCCCTCGCGCCCTTCCATGCCGGCAATCACGCAATGCCCGATCAGCACACTGATGTCTCGGCAGGCGCGCGCTTCGGCCAGCCCGGCATCAAGCCGCTCGCGCCCCGCTTCTGGCTGCAGAAATTGCACCAGCAGATAACCTTCGTACAACGTCAGCCTCGCGCGTACGGCGTACAGCCGCTGAGTGGACAAACCGTTGAGACGGCGCAAGCCCTGGCGCACTTCCTCCATCGAACGAAGCGTCTCGCCCCGAGCCTGCAAGGTGCGGGCACGATCATAGTGCGCCAGTGCCTCGAACAGCGGATTCGCCACCCGCTGCGCCAACTCCAGTGCGTCACGGTTCAGCGCCCTGGCGCCCCATGAATCTCCTTCGGCGATGGCCAGATTGGCCAGTGTCGAAAGACACAGCAGCCGTTGGCCATAACGCCTGGGAGGCAGACTGGCCAGCGCTTCGCCGCAGTATCGACGGGCTTTTTCGCTGTCACCGCGGCCCCGGGCGATGATGCCGCTCAGCGCCAGCCATTGCGCCAGCATGGAATTTTGAGCCGTCGCAGACGGCGCTGGCAGGAAGCGACTGAGATGATTGCCCAGCTCCTCGGCCGCATCCAACTGACACGCCAGACCCAGCGCCCAGGCATACAGCACGATCAGACGCGGCGTACTGACCAGCAGGCTGTCGGGCAAATCCATTTTCCAGCGCAACAGCATGCCGACGTTCTGTTCGGCCAGCAGTTGCTCTTCGGAAAGGTTCTGCACCAGATTGGCCGCCACATCCAGATGCCCTGCACGCAGCGCCTGCTCGATGGCCTCATCAAGCAAACCCTGTTCGCTAAACCAGCGGCAGGCGTTCAGATGCACCCTGCGTTGCTGTGGTGTCACGTTGTTTCCGGCACGCGCGCGCAGCAAATCGGAGAACAGGTGGTGATAGCGGAACCAGCGACCGTGCTCGTCCAGCGGGACTAAAAAAACCTGATGCGCTTTCAGGTAATCCAACATCTGGACGCTGTCGTGGCTGTCCCGCGCTGCATCGCACAAGGCACTGCTAAAGCGCTCAAGGCAGGCGGTTTCATAAAGGAATGCCTGTACGTCTGCCGGTAAACAGTCGATTACTTCCTCGAGAAGGTAGTCACGGATCAGTCCCTCGCCGCCATTAAGCTCCTGAGTCAGCGCGTTGCTGCCAGCCTCGTGCGCCGCCAGCAGCCAGAATCGCAAGCCGGCCACCCAGCCCTCGCTGCGTTGAAGCAGTGCGCGCAATGCCCCATCGCTCAAGGAATTTCGCTGCTGATCCAGCACGGCCAGCGATTCATCGTCGGTCAGCCGCAGATCCTGCTCGGACAGTTCAAGCAATTGACGTGACAGGCGCAGTCGCGCGAGGTGCCACTCGGGCCGCTGACGGCTGGTGACCAAAATGTTCATGCCCGCAGGCAGGTGGTTGAGGAGAAACTGCAGGCATCGGTCCAGGACGGGGCCCTGTACCAGGTGATAGTCATCGAGCACCAGCAACAGCGGCTTGCTCAACATCAGGTGCATCGCCAGCTCATCCAGCAAACCGTCCAGCCATTCTTCAAAAGCAAAAGGCTGATGGCGCTGACGCATTTTGAGAAGGCCCAGGGCCTGGCCACCCAACTGAGGAAAAAACTGCTGCAGCCCACTGAGAAGCCGTTCAAGAAACCGGCCCGGGTCGCTGTCTCGATGGCTCAGGCCGAGCCAGAGATTCTGCCACTGAGCGGGCAGACTCTCGCAAAACTCCACCGCCAGCGAGCTTTTGCCGAACCCGGCCGGCGCACTGATCAGCAACAACCGCCCTGACAAACCGGCACTCAGCCGCTCGCACAATCGAGGCCTCGATACGTAGCCTTCAGGCAGCGGCGGACGGAAGAAACGGCCTTCCAACGCAGTGACTGCGTGATTTGCGAATCCTTGCAAACGCGACAGATCAGTCATGGCCGGCTCTTGTTGGAGTGCTTGTTGTTCGGCGTTCAGATGTCGGGAGACTAGCGGCTATGGACAGCCTTTAGAACAGTGTTAGACGAAAGACTGTAAGAAAACATATCCAATCAACAGGGCGAATGTCGGTTTATATGTCTGAGGGCGGGTGTTTGCGATGGCGGGGGTAGAGGGGCAGCGCGGTGGGCGGATTAAAAAACACCCCGACCGCTTGGGGTGTTTCCTTTCTGCTCCATGGGGTTCAGCCATAGGGTGAAACAGCGGAGGACTTCAGTGCGCTGCAGCTGTGATCAACATTGCACGCTCTCCGCTCATTCAGTCAGCCCTTAGCGCACGCCGTCCTGGCGCAGTGCGTTGGGCGAGAAGTCGCTGGCGGTGGCCGTGAAACCGAAGTCGTAGGCTTTCTTCTCCTCGTTCTTCATGCCCAGCGCCAGATAGCGACCCGACTGCAGGTCGTACAGGGTTTCCAGGGCATACCACGGCACTTGTTTGTCGTAGTAGTTCTCGGCATGAGCTTCCGCCACGCGCCACAGTTGGCCACGACCGTCGTAGTGATCAATGACCGACGCCTGCCAGGTGTCTTCGTCGATGAAGAAATCACGCTTGGCGTAGATGTGGCGTTGGCCTTCTTTCAGCGTGGCGGTGACGTGCCAGACCCGACGCAGTTCATAGCGCGCCAGATCCTGATTGATATGGCCAGCCTTGATGATGTCGGCGTATTTCAACTTCGGATCGTCGAGCTTGTAGCTGTCGGACGCGATGTACAGCTCCTGCTTGCCGATCAGCTTCCAGTCGTAGCGGTCAGGCGCGCCGTTGAACATGTCGAGGTTGTCGGAGGTGCGCAGCCCATCGGCGGCAGTACCCGGCCCGTCGTACGACACCTGAGGGGCGCGGCGCACCCGACGTTGACCGGCGTTGTACACCCAGGCCGCACGAGGCTCTTTGACCTGATCAAGAGTTTCGTGAACCAGCAGCACGGACCCCGCCAGACGCGCCGGCGCAGTCACTTCCTGCTTGAAGTAGAACAGGATGTTGCCCGGATTCTTCGGATCGAAATCCTTCATCTTGTCGCGGAATACAAACTCGTCGTGGAAATACACCGGGTTGAACGAGCCGTTGGTCTGCGGCGTCGCCTGGGTCACCAGCCGCGAGACGCTGCCGCCACGGTAGCGCGTGATGTGGTTCCAGATCACTTCGAGGCCGTCTTTTGGAATCGGAAACGGCACCGCAGTCTCGAAGTTCTCCAGCCCGTTGCCGCCGCCGACCAGCTTACTGTTGGTGGCGTTCTTCTTGATCGAGGCGAACACCTCGGCCGGCACGGTCGCGCCGCGATGAGAGGGGTAAACCGGCATTTTGAAGGAGTCCGGGTAACGCTTGAACATCGCGTACTGGCCCGGGGCAAGCTTGTCCTTGTACTGGTCCACGTTCTGCGCGGTGATGGTGAACAGTGGCTTTTCGTTGGCATAAGGGTTGGCGAGGAAGCCTTTAGCATCCACGGCACCCGCATTGGTCGGCATCGGGCTCCAGGCCGGAATGGTATTGGCGGCGTTCCCGGCCCTCTCGGCTCCCATCGGGGTCAGCGTGGTGCCCAGCTTGGCGGCTTCGGCGTCAGACACCGCAGCCATTACGCTGGTCGCCAACAACGACAGCCCCAGCACGCCAACCTGCAACAGACCCTTCGTGATTTTCATTTTCATAATTGTCCTTAGAAGTTCATGCCGAAGCTGAGGGCCACAAAGTCGCGGTCATCCACAGTGGTGTACTTGCCGTCGAAGAAGTTGGTGTAGGAAAGGTTCGCGGTGTAAGTGTTCTGGTACTCGGCGTCGAGGCCCAGACTGACCGCTTTGCGACCTTCCTCGAAATTACCGCCGGGGCCTGGCGAGTAGCCGTCGACGTCGTGGGACCAAGCCACGCTTGGGCGCAGGTTTACGCCGGCGAAGACGTTGTTGTAATCCCAGATGGCACGGGCGCGATAACCCCACGAATCGGTAGTAGTAAAGCCTTCGTTCTCGCAGTAACGACTGAGGTTGTTCTGCGCGGCAGTGCCCAGGGTGCTGGCGTTGAGGGTTGTGCACTGCCCACCCGGCAGCGGACCAGGCCCGTAACTCGGGTCGCGGCCATAACGCAGCTTGGAAGTGCTTTCCAGACCACCGACGTGGGTCCAGCCCACCTCACCCACCACGGTCAGCCGTTCGGCGCCCATCACCTGATCGAAGAAGTGCGTGAAGGTTGTCTGCGCCTGGCTGATCTCCTTGCGGCGATAGCCTTTCTGATCCTGGCCTGGCGCGCCTTGCAGCAGCGCAACGTTCGGATTCAACGGCGTGAGCCCGGAGAAGAGAATGTCGGTGGTGTTCAGCTGCACCGGTGCGTTCGGGCGGTAGCTGAGTTCGCCGCTCCAGGCCGTGCCGGTGGGCAAGGTGGTGGAGAAGCTCAGGCCGAACAGGTGGATGTCTTCCGGGTATTCGACGTAGTAACTAGAGTTGCCGGCGACCACCACAGGCAGCAGGGTCGGAGCAAGACTCGCCGCAACACCGCGAGGGACTCCGTTGCTTGCCAAACCTCCGACCAGGCCCGCTGCGCTGTAAGCACTGGCCGGCCCACCCTTGCCGCTGAAGATCGGCAGACGGCTGTGGTAATTCATGTAGTAAGCGCCAAACTCGGTGTCCAGCGGCTCGAAGTTGTAGTGCATGGCGAGGCCGTACTGGCCACTGTCCCGCGCATCGCGATCAGGGCCGCGAGCGACCACTGCACCCTCGTCAGGATTGCCAAAGGTCACGCCGCGCGCTGCCAGCGTTCTTTGAACAGGGCCACGCAACGCGGCAGGCAGAGCGCCATTGAGGCTATTGCGGGTACGCAGCACCGCCAGGTTGCTGTTGCAGCCATCCGCGATCACGTCCGGCTGCGAGAAGAAAGTCCCGCAGTTGTCGACGACAGTCTGATCCCATTCCAGCTGGTAGAAACCCTCTGCCGAAAGGTTTTCGGTCAGGCTTTGCGACAGGTAAAACATGTTGACCGGGATCAGGCCTTCCTTGATCTCCGAGCCTGGACGACGGAACGCGGACACGTCGACCGGGTTGATGCTGTTGATGCCGCCCTGGATGAACGTACTTTCACCCCAACTGACGACTTGCTTGCCGAGACGCACCGAACCCGGCTCATCAGCGATGGAATAGTTGTGGTACACGAATGCGTCGAGCAGTTCGAAACCTGAAGATTTGGCGCCTTCCTTGCGGCCCGAGTCACTGATGTCCTTGAACTCGCGGCCTTCATCCTTGAGTTCAAAGTCGTACCAGTACTTGCCTCGCAGGAACACGCCAGTGTCGCCGTACTTCAACTCGAGATCGTGGATGCCCTTGAAGATCTTGGAAAAGGTCTCGCCTTTCTTGAAATTCAGGTGACCGTCGTCGGACGTTTGTGAAAGGCCATGCCCACCGTTGTTGGAGCCGATGAGGTTCTTGTTGGCATTCTCGGTGGACCAGCTAGCGCCTACAGAGAGCGACGAGTCGAAGTTGCCTTCGATTTCCCCGATATTGAAGCTGACGCCGAACGCAGGACCGGCGAGCGTGGAAGCGAGGCTGACGGCCAGGGGCAATTTCGCCCGGCGCCAGAACAGGTTTGCTGATGTCATCGACGCTACTCCATGTGCTTTTATTTTTATGGCAGTGGGTGCTCTCAGAAACGACTCAGGCGGACGGGCCGCAGTGCCTGGTGTCAACGCCGGTCGGGCAGCCAATCAACTGCGAAACGAGCCATGCGCTTTTTTCCGGTACCTACCGCCGACTATAGCCAGCAGGTGCTACTGCTTGATCCCTCTAAAGTGTGATTTACAGCGTCAACGCTTCTGCCGCGCCGATCGCGCACTGGCAGTTCACAACCCGTAGGGAGCATGGCCGAAAAAGAAGGATTGGCAAGGAAGACGCCGGGATAGAGCCTTCGCGGCACATTTTCATGGGACGACGCCGATAAAAATGGCCGCGAGCAGGAGCGTCAGAGCGTAGAGAGGAAGGTGCTGTTGCTGGCCTGCCACTGGAGGATGTTCAGGCGTATCTGCTTTTTGTCGAGCTTGCCGACACTGGTCTTGGGAATTTCGGTAACAAGGGCGATCTGACTTGGAATCGCCCACTTGTTGATGTGCCCCTGCTCGACATACGGCTTGAGATGTTCCTTCAGTGTCCGGGCATCAAGAACATGACCCTCGCGAACGACCAGCAGTGCGAACGGCCGCTCCCCCCACTGAGGATCGGCCACACCCACCACCGCGACTTCACGCACTCCGGGATGGCGGCTGCAGAGATCCTCCAGTTGCAGAGAAGACACCCACTCCCCGCCGGTCTTGATGACATCCTTGATGCGGTCGCGGATGTCGATCCCGCCCATGCTGTCCAGCGTTGCCACGTCACCGGTGTGCAACCAGCCTCCTGCCCACAGCTCGGCGCCCTTCTCCGGCTCGCGGAAATAACCTTCACTCAACCACGGCGCGCGCAGCACCAGTTCACCCTGGGTTTCGCCATCGGAAGGGAGGAAATTACCTTCGCCATCGACAATCGCCGCCTCGACCAGCACACCCGGTGCCCCGGCCCTGAGTCTATACGTGGTGCGTTCATCTTCACCCGCGGCCATCAGGTCATCGTTGATATGCGCCACCGAGACCAGAGGCCCGGTCTCGGACATGCCATAAGCCGCCGACAGCTGAATGCCCCTGGCCTTGGCCGCTTCGTACAGCGAACGATTGAGCGAGCTGCCGCCGATGATGATGTTCCAGCCGGTGAAGTCCATGCCTTCAGCAGACCTGGCGTTGAGCACCATCTGCATGATGGTCGGCACGCAGTGGGAAAACGTGACGTTCTCTTTCTGCCACAGCGCTACCAGCAGTTCAGGGTCGTAACGGCCGGGGTAGACCTGCTTGACCCCGAGCATCGTCGCGGCATAGGGCACGCCCCACGCGTGAACGTGGAACATGGGCGTGATCGGCATGTAGACCTTGTCCCCGCCGAGCATGCCCTCGACACTGCCCAAAATCGTCGCGATCGCCAGGGTGTGCAGCACCAACTGGCGGTGGGTGAAATACACGCCCTTGGGATTTCCGGTCGTGCCCGTGGTGTAGAACGTGGTCGCCACCGAGTTTTCGTCGAAGTCCTCGAACTCGTAGTGCGGACTCGCCGCAGCCAGCAAAGCCTCGTATTCGCCGAAAAGATCAGGCAGGTCAGCGGACTTGTCGTCAGCGTCTGTGAGCAGAACGGTTTTTTCCACCGTCGTCAGCTGACCGGCAATGGCGTTGTACAGAGGAGCGAATTCGCTGTTGACCAGGACGACCTTGTCCTCGGCGTGGTTCATGGTGAACAGGATCTGCTCGGGGGACAAACGCACGTTGACGGTGTGAACGACGGCACCAATCATCGGGATCGCAAACATGCATTCCAGGTACCGATGGCTGTCCCAGTCCATCACCGCTACCGTGTCTCCGGCCTTGACCCCTGCTGCAGTGAGCGCACCGGCGAGCCTGCAGATGCGCTCGTTGAGCATTTGGTAGGTAAAGCGCGAATGATCCCGGTAGACGATCTCACGGGTCTTTTCGTAACGCGCGCCGGACAGGAGCAGTCGCTTGATCAACAAAGGGTATTGGTAAGCGCCTTCGGCGGGCGGAATCACGCGGGTGTGCAGCATAGGAATCCCTTGTCACGGTGCAGTGGGGGGCTGGAACTATGCACTCTAGAGCCTTGGGGCGTCGATTAAATCAGCCGAAGGGATGAATCGTGTCAGCGCACGTCACCGAGTCCATGCGGTATGGGGTTATCTGCCAAAGGATATAAAAACAAGACCAAACGCGGAGGGATCGTCTGCGTTTGGTCTTTCGGGCAGTCAGTCGGCCATTACATCCTCAAGGGGCAAGACTGGCCGACGTTCTCGGCTCTGTCAGGTAAGGCCCGATTGCGGAGGCATATTCAGCCACCGCAGTATCAATCTGTTGCTTCAGCACGACGGTGGCGCGCTCGACTTCCACCATCGCCAATGGACCTGGAACAAAAAGTAAATGGCGAAGCGCTTGGCTGTCAGCAAGGTCATCTTCTGGCTCACCTCTTGCGTCGGAGCGCGTTTGTGGAACGGGCTCCTTGGTAACCGCTACTAGCTCTGTCGCCAGTCGGGCTTCTCGCAACGCTGATTCTTGGGCTCGCTGATTAATCAGTGCTTGAGCCTGGGAGCTGCTGAAGTAACACTGTGTAATGAGCCATTGATAAATTCCTTTTAAATAAATATGAAGATGCCCAATTGGTAGTCAATCAGACGCCGACTTGAAACCAGCTTTACCATTAGCCGTTCTCCAGGCCTTGACTTCTTTTACTATCCCTTCCGGAGAATCATCAGCATCGGGTTTGGGGTAGTAGAACAAATCGGAGCCATCGGGGTGTTCGCCGAGGCGCTCAAAAGTCATTACCGCTTGGGTGTGCTGATACTCGGTGTTGTAGTCCACAACACAGATTTTTCTAACGAGCTCTAAAAACTCTGCTTCGGTGATGTCTTGAATCGTCTCAGTGTTCATTGTCACGTCCCTCATTACGTAAATCTCTGTGGATTGCGTCGTGGTTAGCTGGGGTATTGAGCCTTGAATTATCAACGCCGTACACATCTCCTCCCTGTGAGATTGGAACAACGTGATGTATTTCGAGTTTGACTGTAGATCGCCAGTCAATCAGACGCCGACTTGAAACCAGCTTTACCATTAGCTGCTCGCCAGGCCTTGACTTCTTTTACTATTCCTTCCGGAGAATCATCAGCATCGGGTTTGGGGTAGTAAATCAAATCGGAGCCGTCGGGATGTTCACTCAAACGTTGAAACTCTCCGATCGCTTGACCATGTTGGTATTGAGTTCTGTAATCACCACTGCATACTTTTTTAACCAATTCCAGAAATTCGTTTTCAGTCACATCTTCGATCGTGCGATTTTTCATGGACGTTCCTCATTCTTACGCATCTCTTGATGAATCCTATCGTGATGCGCCGGGGTATTGATTCCTAAATTATCGATCCCGTATACATCTCCGCCTTTTGAAATCAAGGAAATGTGATGAATTTCATACCACCTTCGTCCTTTTTTTGCTCAGCATTGGGGGCAATCGGGGCTTTACCCTGTTTGATTAAATTTATATTTCCTTCGCTCATGCCTTGGGTAATCTCTGCATGCTTTGACATCTTCCGCCAGACAGCACGCTTGAAATTTTGAAATTGAGCGTACTCCTTACCTCTCCTTTTTGTCTGTATGGCCACTACGTAACGCGCATCACTTCGCAAACAGGTAGTACATATATATGGATTTTTTTTATTTTCCGTGGTATGGAAAACTGACTTTGCTTACAAACGCTCTCTAAACATCACCGGCACGAAATGCATTGGGCAAAAAAAACCCGCCATACCGGCGGGTTTCCGTTTTCAAGCTTCAGTCCAGTGAACTGAGCTGAGTTGCATTTATTCTCATAATCTCCGGCATCGCATTCGAACGTAACGGAGCCGTGCAGAAAGTCGTCAACCCAACATCAATGCATTTCCGTAAACGCCAGTTTCAAACCCAACGCAACCAGAACGCCGCCCATGGCCCGATCAAACCAGTGGCCCATTCGGGCGAACCCGGCACGCACTCGCGGCTGGCTGAACAGACGCGCCACCATGCAGAACCATGCGCCGGTCGCAAATGCCAGGTAAACGCCGTAACCGGCCTGGACCAGCATGGGTGTGTGCGGGTTGATGACGACGGTGAACAGCGAAAGGAAGAACAGGGTCGCTTTTGGATTGAGTCCATTGGTGACGAACCCGGCTGTAAAGGCACCTCGGGCGGTGCGCTCGCCTTTGGCGATGTTGATCGGGGCATCCGACGCGCTCGCCGGTTTGGCGCGCAGCGCCTTGAAGCCGATGTAAAGCAGGTATGCGGCGGCGGCCCATTTCAAGGCATTGAACAGCACGATGGACTGCGAAACGATCAGGCCAATCCCCAATAGCGAATAGCCCACGTGCAGGAATATCGCCGTGCCCACGCCCATGGCCGTGTAAGTGCCGGCCTTGCGCCCGTGGGTCACGCTTTCGCGCACAACGACCGCGAAATCCGGGCCGGGGCTGGCGACCGCCAACAGGTGAATCAGCGCAACGGTTAGAAATTCCGTCCAGTACATCGAAGGTTCTCCAGGCGTATGGGCGAGCGGCAGGCTCTGGTAGGCTCGTTACATTACGCCTCCCACTCACCGAGCAAAAGGTACAGCTGATGCCCAGTCAATGCCGAGCAGTTTTCCTGGATCACACCTCTCTGGATCTGGGGGACCTCGACCTCTCGCCGTGGCGTGAGACGTTCAGCGATCTGGTGCTGCACGCCAGCACCACACCGGATCAAGTCGCTGAGCGTCTGAAGGACGCCGAAGTGGCAATCTCCAACAAGATCGTGATTGATGCCGCCACGTTTGCCGCCTGTCCGGGCCTTAAGCTGGTGCTGGTCACCGCAACCGGGGTCAACAACATTGACCTCGACGCTGCGCGCAAACACGGAGTGGTCGTCAGCAACTGCCAGGGCTACGGCACCCCTTCCGTGGCCCAGCACACGCTGATGCTGCTGCTGGCCATGGCCACTCGCCTGCCCGACTACCAGCAGGCCATTCATCAGGGCCAGTGGCAGAAGTCGAAGCAGTTCTGCTTGCTGGATTTTCCTATCGTTGAGCTGGAAGGCAAGACGCTCGGCCTGCTCGGGCATGGTGAGTTGGGCGGCGCCGTCGCGAAGCTGGCCGAAGCCTTCGGCATGCGCGTGCTGTCGGGCCAGATTCCCGGCCGCCCCGCACGACCCGATCGCGTACCCCTGAATGAGCTGCTGCCGCAGGTCGATGCCCTGACCCTGCACTGCCCGCTCAACGATCACACGCGCGACATGATTGGCGCCCATGAATTGAGCCTGCTGAAACCAAAAGCATTCGTCATCAACACTGCGCGTGGCGGCTTGATCAACGAACAAGCCCTGGCCGACGCCCTGCGCAACGGCCATCTCGCCGGTGCGGCCACCGATGTACTGACCGTCGAGCCACCGGTCAACGGCAACCCGCTGCTGTCAGGGGATATTCCGCGCTTGATTATCACGCCGCACAGCGCATGGGGCAGCCAGGAAGCCCGACAGCGCATTGTCGGCCAGATCAACGAAAACGCCTTGGCATTTCAGGCAGGAAAACCCATTCGGGTCGTGAGCTGACAGCCATTCGATCGCCGGCTGGAGTGCGGCTTTGCAAGGCGCGCACGGCCCGGCAGGCCTGTTAGACTTCGCCCTTTTTTTCGAGGAGCCGATGATGGACCCGCGCAGTGAAGTGTTACTCCGGCAGGCCGATTTGTTTCAAGGTTCTTTGCTGCTGACCGGCCTCCCGGCCGATGATCTGCTAGGCACACTGCCCAACGCACGCGGCTGGAGCTGGCATGCCGGCGACTTCGCCACACTCGATACACGCTTTGCCGAGCGTGTGCATTTTGGCACCGAAGCACCGGCCGAGCCCTTCGAGGCCGCCGTGCTTTTTTTGCCAAAGGCCCGCGACCTCGCCGACTACCTTATTAACGCGCTGGCTTCGCGCCTGGCGGGCCGGGAACTGTTTCTGGTGGGCGAAAAGCGCGGCGGCATCGAAGCCGCCGCCCGCCAACTCAGCCCCTTGGGCCGCACCCGCAAGCTGGACAGCGCTCGTCACTGCCAGCTCTGGCAAGTCACCGTCGAAAATCCTCCACAGGAGGTTGAGCTCGACAGCCTGGCCAAACGCTTCGACGTCGAAATCGAAGGCGGCGCACTGAAAGTAGTGAGCCTGCCCGGCGTTTTCAGCCATGGTCGCCTGGACAGAGGCTCGGCATTGCTGCTGGAGAACATCGACAGACTCCCCGCCGGCCACGTGCTCGATTTCGGCTGCGGCGCAGGCGTACTCGGTGCGGCAGTGAAACGTCGATACCCCGAAACGCGCGTGACGATGCTTGATGTCGATGCGTTCGCCACCGCCAGCAGCCGCCTCACCCTTGCAGCCAATGGCCTGGAGGCCGAGGTGCTGACCGGTAACGGCATTGATGCGGCCCCCGAGGATCTGGACTCGATCCTGACCAATCCTCCCTTCCATACCGGCGTGCATACCGACTACGGCGCGACCGAAAATCTGCTGAAAAAAGCGCGAGAACATTTGCGAAAAGGTGGCGAACTTCGACTGGTGGCGAATAGTTTCCTGCGCTATCAGCCGATCATCGAGGCGCACCTGGGGCCCTGCGCGGTGATGGCCGAGGGTCAGGGCTTTAGGATTTACCGCGCTAAACGTGCGTGATAATTAGCGCTTGCCGAAAGGCAAACGTCTAGGCAGAATCCGCTCCGTCCTAGGGGAGTAGTCTCCCACGAGCGCCACGCTCGTCCGGCACGCATCAACATACTTGGTCCTCAGACCATGGTGCGTGCGACCCCAGATCCGCTCAGACGGATCGGTGGTTTGACAAGACCTATGACACGAACATCCTGACCCGGGGCGGGGAGGTTGTACGTGTCATAGCCGTGTCGACCCGCCCCTTAGGAAAACCCTGATGCTGGAATCCCTGTTGGTCCCCACCGCTGTCGTCGCACTGGCTGAAATCGGTGACAAGACCCAACTCCTCGCGCTCGTGCTGGCTGCTCGCTTTCGCAAGCCCTGGCCAATCATTGCCGGTATCGTCGCAGCCACGCTGGCCAACCATGCCGCGGCCGGCGCCGTCGGTGCGTGGTTCAGCACCTATCTGTCCGACGCCATCCTGCACTGGATTCTCGCCGCCAGCTTTACCGCCACAGCGTTGTGGACGCTGGTGCCAGACAAGCTTGACGACGACGAAGCCAATACCGCACGCAAGTTCGGCCCCTTCCTGACCACGCTCATCGCGTTCTTCATCGCAGAGATCGGCGACAAGACACAAATCGCCACGGTCATGCTGGCTGCGCAATATTCCTACCTGTGGCTGGTGATTATCGGGACGACATTGGGCATGTTGCTGGCTAACGTACCGGTGGTGCTGGCAGGTAATTTCGCGGCCGAGAAGCTGCCCCTGACCTTGATTCGCCGTCTGGCCGCAGGCGCGTTTTTCATTCTGGCGATCGTTGCCGTCTACAAGGCGATGCAGGTCAGCGGCTGGGTATAGACCGCAGACGGCAACCCATTGTAGGAGTGAGCTTGCTCGCGATGCTCTTCAAGCGCTCCGCAGATACGCGGCGACCGTTGATGATCGCGAGCAAGCTCACTCCTACAGAGTTTCATGCACCAGCCCGCTCCGAAAAACGCCGCGCAAGCTGACACCTATCGGGATCAGGCGATGATCAGCCCTTCGGTGCCTGCTGATACAGCGGCATTACCTTCGGGATCGCTGCTTGCAAAGAGGCAATCCGGTTGGATGAAGCCGGGTGGGTGCTCATGAACTCTGGCTGCGATGCGCCGCCTTGAGCTTCCATCTTCTGCCACAGGGTGATCGCGGCGTTCGGGTTGTAACCGGCTCGCGCCGCGAGTTCCAGACCGAGCAGGTCGGCTTCGTTTTCGTTGGCACGGCTGTTTGGCAGCGTCAGGCTGTAATCAACCACCGTGTCGGCCAGCGCCAAGCTGTCCTGACCCAACCCCAGTAACGCACCGGCGCCTTGCTTCGCCATTTGCACGCCGTACGCCTTGGACATGGCTTCACGGCCGTGTTCGCGCAAGGCATGGGCGATCTCGTGACCCATGACCGCAGCCAACTCGTCGTCGCTGAGCTTAAGCGTGTCGATCAGCCCGCTGTACACGATGATCTTGCCGCCCGGACCGCAGTTGGCGTTCAACTCATCGCTTTTGATGAGGTTGACGTCCCACTGCCACTGCGCAGCGTCGGGTCGCAGTTTCGGCGCCTGGGCGATGAGCCGTTTGGCCACGGCCTGGACACGTTTGGCCTCAGCACTGCTGTTGTCGAGCACGCCTTTGGAGGACGCTTCGCTGACGGTCTGCTGGTACGACTGCGCATACATCTGATTGACCTGATCGGTCGAGAGCATGCTGAACATGTATTGCTTGCGCTCGACACCCACCGAGTCACCGGTGGTGGTGTTGACCGCCTGACAACCTGCCACCAGCAAGGCTGCCGTCACGCCGCAAAGAGCAAAAATCCTGCGCATTTCGTATCTCCATTGAAACAATCGCGCCATCCTAGGCAATACGCAGGCTGAGCACCAGATGCCAGCCGTCTGCGAGGCGAAATGGGGCAAACAAATCGCGCGATCGTTCGTGCCGCCCTCAGGCCTCGCTGGCAGATCACGGTAGGAGCCCCTCGTCGTCCAGACGCCGCCTTTCGCGCAGCGAACATGCCACTGTGGGAGTGACCGGGGTAGCGCTCCACCTTGCTCGCGAAGAAATCCCCCACCTGAACATCCGGGATTTCCTGCGGCGAATATCGGGGTGAACGCGAGAAAAACAGAGCTACAAAGGCGTCAGGCATTCCGGCGCATTGAGCTTGGGATCGTTTACCAGATTGGCCAGCGGTCGTTCGCGCAGTTGAAGCTGCGGCGCGGCGAGCATTGCCTGCAACGTGATTAACGGGCAGTCCGGGTCGAGCCAGGCGCGTTGCCCTTCTTCATCGAGGATGAGCGGGCGGCGCTGGCTCATGGCCGACTGGGTGATCACAGCAGTGCTCAAGTACGTGTGGCCCTCGACGGGGTACGCTTCCCAGATCGCGGCGAAATACAGGGTGGACCCCTCGGCTGGCGTCAACCAGAACGGTCGTTTACGCACGGTCCCGCGCCACTCATAAAAGCCGTTGGCCGGAAGCAGGCAGCGTCGTTCACGAAAAGCCTGGCGGAACATCGGTTGTTCGGCCACGGTTTCGGCCCGCGCGTGGGCCGGTGTGCGGGACATGTCGGTCAACCATGGCGGCGTCAGCCCCCAGCGTGCTCGCGCCACCTCACGACCGGGCTCCTCACCAACGCCTGATCCGCCCTCCTCGCTCTGACCCGCCGCCGCCCTGACCATCAAGACCGAAGCGGCTGGAGAAATATTCCACTGCGCATGCTGGTCACTCGGGAATCCGGGCAAAGCGGCAAAGGCAGGTGACCAACGAAACAGGGCATAGCGTCCACACATGGGTTCAGCACAACTCTTGATCAAAACGGATGCAGCGCCACCAAACGAGATTCAGCACAGCAGTACATCGGGGTAACTGTCAGGCTCGTCGCCGGGCAGCGGAAAAGCGGCATTGTACTCGGTGATCAACTGGCGCGCCTGCTCGGCTCGGTCGTCGTCGACCGTAAGGCCCAGCAAACCGAACGCAGGCAGATCCCCGACGGCGCCGAGCAAATGGCGCCCGGTGATGTGAGATTCGATACCTTCGCTGGCAAGCATTGCCTGCAGCAGCTCGCCCTCCATCAGGTGCTCGGGCTCATAAACCTTTCGCATCACTCGTTCTCGCTGCGCACGTCGAGCGTCCAGTCTTCCCCATCGGTATGCAGGCTAAAATTGATCGGCCTGCAACAGACAGGACAATCTTCGATGTAGGCCTGATCGCCACCAGACAGGTCCAGCACGGCTTCCACCGGTTCGCCGCAATAAGGGCATTCGTAATCCTGTATTTCCTGCATCACAGTCTCCGGGCCCAGTTTTGCGTATAATCGCCGACTTGTTTGCGGGTCGAGCTTTATCCCTGACATCCGGGCATCGGCATTGTCTGCACCTTGAGCGAAGCCGTCTTGCTGCGCGGCCGCCTTCCAGGGATCAGGCCTCTGGGCCTTCGTCCAGGCCAATGCGAGCGGACTCGACCCTCCTTTACCTTAGCTGTTTCCGACAAGAGAGCATGATGGGCGAATTCGATGCCATCCGACCGTACGACGACACCGAAGTAAAAGCCGTGCTTGACCGGCTGCTGGGTGACAAGGCGTTCCTTGCGATCCTCACGCATTTCCGATTTCCGCGACTGGCCGGCACCCTCGGCTGGATCCTGCAACCCGCCATCGCGCGCAAGCTGCGCCGCCAGTTCGCGGGTATCGATACCGTCGCCGCCTTGCAGGACAAGGTTGAGCATTACGTCGATCACACCATTGAACGCGCCACTGACGGTGTGACCTACACCGGCGTCGAGCAGTTCAAGTCCGGGGTGGCCTACCTGTTCCTGGCCAACCACCGCGACATCGTGATGGACCCGGCTTTCGTCAACTATGCGGTCTACCACGCGGGCTTGCCGACGCCGCGCATCGCCATTGGCGACAACCTTTTGCAAAAGCCCTTCGTCAGCGACCTGATGCGCCTGAACAAAAGCTTCATCGTGCATCGCTCCATTACCGGGCGCCGCGAGAAGATGGCGGCGTATCAACTGCTGTCGGCCTACATCAACCACTCGATCCGTACAGACTGTCAGTCGATCTGGATCGCCCAGGCTGAAGGCCGCGCCAAAGACGGCGACGACCGCACCGAATCGGCCATCCTCAAGATGTTTCACATGAGCCGTAAAGACGAGCCGTTCGGCGAAGTCATCCGCTCCCTGAACCTGACGCCTGTTTCGATCAGCTACGAATACGACCCTTGCGATCACGCCAAGGCCCGGGAGCTGTACATCCGCGCGACGACGGGCGGCTACACCAAGGTGCCCGGCGAGGACGATGTCAGCATTGCCCTGGGCATCACCGGTTACAAGGGCCGCGTGCACGTCAACTTCGCGCCACCGATCACCGAGCTGTTCGAAGACACCAAGCAGCTGGCGATTGAGATGGATCGGCAGATTCTGGGCGGTTATCGGTTGTTCCCGGTGCATTACCTGGCCTACGCGCAGTGGGCCGATGCCGAACCGGCACTAAAGGTGCCGAAGGCTGCCGACGTATTCCCGGCCGATGAGCTGGAGCGTGCGGAAGATGAATGGCAGCGCCGCCTCAATGGCTGCCCTGCCGAGCATCGCCCGTTTCTGATTCAGCAGTACGCGATGCCGGTGCGCAATCAGTATCGGGTCAAGGCCGGGGTGCCACTTTAGGCATCGGCTCAAGCATCAACGGCGCTCGAAGGGCGCCGTTTTTCGTTGCATGCCGCGGTGAATCGGGTGAGCGCGAATGGGCACGTCTGCGTTCATCCGGCACTTACAGCTTTGTGCTCATCCACGACAACAGCAGCGCGAAGGCCAGGCATGCCGTCCCGAACCGGTAACTCATGCGGATCATGCGCAGCGTCGGCACGTCCATCAGGTGCATGGGCTCATCGATGGGGGCCTGCTCGGTGAGGTGGTGCAGATGAGCCAACTCCCGCTGCTCGCGCGAGCGGGTGGTGTGCAATAGCCAGATGCCGGGGCCTGCCGCGAGCAAGGCGCAGAGGTTGATGGCGATGCCGGGGGAGTGATGGATGAGCGACATGATGCCTCGATGGCGCCGGCTCAATGCGCGCCGCAGACTCTGTGTGGATCTGCCGATCACACTAAGCGCTGTCACCTTAACGTCACCTGAACCGGGCACTGTACGGGACCTCAAACCGACCCACTGCCACGGAGAGCGTCATGCTTCACGCCCACAACCAGGACCGCCTTTACCTCATTGCCCCCAGTGACGAACAGGAAGCATTGATCGACGCGCTCGCCTTCAACGTCCAGGACAGGCACTGGCTGGTGTACTGCGCCCTTGGCGGCCATGCGCACAATGATTTGCCGGATGTGGACCTTCAGACCGGGTACAGTTTCCTGGATTTTTACCAGGCTGCCTGAAAGCGTCGAGCAACGGCTCCGCCTGATCCTGCAAACTGCTTGCAAAAAAAAAGCCCCGACTTCTCACGAAGCCGGGGCTTTTTATCACCTTGGGCGTAGCGCTTATTGGCCGAGGGTACGGCCGATCGTCTGATCCTGGAACAGGCGAGTCAGTGCGTCGCTCAGCACATCGCTGATCAGCTTGGTGTTGGTCTCTTCGTTCGGCGCCATGCCGAAGCGCTGATCCAGCGAGGCTGCGTAGCGGCCGCTGTAGTTACGCCCGGCGTTCTGGACATCAGCGCGGAACGTCGAGCTGATGTTGGCCTCGGTGACGTACAGGCCTTCCTTGGGCGATTGGTACTTCAGGTCTGCCAACGTGACGGTCAATTGCGGACCGCTGCCGTTCTGCACCGGCGTGAACCCCAGCAACCGCACGCCCGCTTCAGCCTGGGCCTGCAACTGTGGCAGTAACTGCTGGCCGTTCACCGTGATCGAACTGGTTTCCGGGTACAGGCCGCCGCGCGTGCCGAGCGTCTGCGACTGACGGCCGTCAACCACCCGCACCACCACTTGCTGACCGTGACCGACCGGCGCCAGTTGAGCGTTCAGCTTGGGCTCCGGCGTGAGGGATTGCGGGCTGTGGGCACAGCCCGCCAGGGTCAGACTGCCAGCGGCAAGCAAACCGAACAGAACGCGACGCAACATGCTCATTTCTCCATGGGCCAAGGCACAAAAATGTGCCGCAGTATAGCGACCTCCCGAGGCCGCTCACTAGGGTAAAGATACGACAAAGTGCCATCGCAACGGTTCCGGTACGACCCCGCAGCGGCAATCAACACAATTGCGCAATCGCAACGTCACAGCGATGTCATGCCCACGCGCGATACTTTTTTCAACTCTCCAGCAAGGAGTCCTGCCATGGACTTTCTTTGGTCGTTGTTTTCAGTGCGCCGCCGCTATCGTCACTATGCCCTCGTGGACCAGCATGGAATTTGCGTGTCGTTCAAGCACTGCGCTCAGCAGCCCTGCGGCCAGGGTTGGGTCGAGGTCCACGATGCCAACTTGTGCTGGCTGAACCGCCCCCTTCCCTCCAGCGCCCGAGTGACTTCCCGGTCACGTGCGATTACCGCCCGGCAATTGCTCAGTATCTGACCGGAAGGCAAATAAAAGTCATTTTTGCTGGATCATTTCTGCCCGTTTCATCGCTATAATCTTCCCCCGATTATAAGGACGTCTCCTGATCGGGCCTCGCAGCATCGTTGACAGCACCTGTCGACTCCTCCGCATTGCCCACAGAGAGCCTTCCACACAGACATGTGCAGCCCGATGCGGGCGCAGCACTGATGCCGGACAGTCAATCGGTTTGAACGTCCCGCGCCAGTCCTTGCCTCACATCGCGTATGAACCTGATCTGCCAGAGCTGCCACCGCGCAGCCCTTTTTGAGGTTCGCGTCTCCAAAAGAGCGTGAAAAAAACGGGTTTTCACAACTTCACAAGAGTGTGGCAAGCAAATGAATAGTTACGCGTTTGTAAATGCACCGTTAGCGTCTGACCCAGCCCCCTTGCAAAGGACCGACCGCAACGCAGTCTCCGTCACAGGAGCCTGAAGCCTGTCCAGCCGGACGGGTTGCACAACCGGATGCCTTGACGATAGTCGAATGGCTGTTCGGGCCGAAAAATGCGTTCATGCTGATCGTGTAGAAGCATCAACCAGGCTCGTTCGGTGGCGTCCGCTGAAGATGCAAAATTGCGAAGAATCGGACATGGCGATCCCGGCCAGGTTGTACGAGGCACCGCGCCAAGCCGCGCCGCCCGCAACTGGCGACTGACCACGGGAATGCATGCCGTCAATTTGGTGCTGCAGATTTTGGAGACGCGTTAATGGCGCATAACGAAGCAGTCGACGTAGTGTTGGTCGGGGCAGGCATCATGAGTGCCACCCTCGCCGTACTGCTCAAAGAGCTCGACCCCAGCCTCAAGCTTGAGGTGGTGGAGCTCATGGATTCCGGTGCTGCAGAAAGCTCCAACCCCTGGAACAACGCAGGCACCGGCCACGCCGGGCTGTGCGAGCTGAACTACACGCCGGAAACGGCCGATGGCTCGATCGACACCAAAAAAGCGATTCACATCAACACCCAGTTCGAGGTGTCCAAACAGTTCTGGGCCTACCTCGCTCGTAAAGGCACGTTCGGTTCTTCGCGCTCCTTCATCACCCCGGTTCCGCACCTGAGCTTCGTTCAGGGTGAAAAAGGCATGGCGTATCTGAAAAAGCGTTACGAAGCGCTGCGTACCCATCACGCCTTCTCCTCCATGGAGTACACCGAAGACAAAGCCAGGCTGGCCGAATGGATGCCGCTGATGATGCCCGGCCGTCCGGCCGACGAGCCCATCGCGGCGACCCGGGTCATGCATGGCACGGACGTCAACTTCGGCAATCTGACCAACCTGCTGCTCAAGCACCTGGCCAGCGCGCCTGATGCACAGGTCAAATACTGCAAACGCGTCACTGACCTCACTCGCAAGGGCGATGGCTGGACCGTCACCATCAAAGACGTGAACAGCGGTAGCACCCGCGATATCGACGCCAAATTCGTGTTCCTCGGCGCCGGAGGCGCAGCGCTGCCATTGCTGCAGATGTCCGGCATCGAAGAAGGCAAGGGTTTCGGCGGCTTCCCGGTGAGCGGCCAGTGGCTGCGTTGCGACAACCCTGAAGTGGTCAAGCATCACCAGGCCAAGGTTTACAGCCAGGCCGCCGTGGGTTCCCCGCCCATGTCAGTACCGCACCTGGACACCCGAGTTGTCGACGGCAAGACATCCCTGCTGTTCGGGCCCTATGCCGGGTTCACGACCAAGTTCCTCAAGCACGGCTCGCTCATGGACTTGCCGCTGTCGATCCGCGCGGCGAATATCGCTCCGATGCTCGCAGTAGCCCGTGACAACATGGACCTGACCAAATACCTGATCAGCGAAGTGCGGCAGTCCATGGAGCAGCGACTGGATGCACTGCGGCGTTTTTACCCAGAGGCCAAAGCTGAAGACTGGCGGCTGGAAATCGCAGGGCAACGGGTGCAGATCATCAAGAAGGACCCTAAAAAAGGTGGCGTCCTGCAATTCGGTACCGAACTGGTGTCGGCCAAAGACGGCTCGCTCGCGGCGCTGCTCGGCGCCTCGCCAGGCGCTTCGGTGACGGTTTCGATCATGCTGGATCTGCTTGAACGCTGCTTCCCCGATAAAGCGCGTACCGAGTGGGCCGCCAAGCTGAACGAGATCTTCCCGGCCCGCGAAAAAGCGCTGGAAACCGACGCGCAGCTTTACCAGCGTGTCAGTGCCCAGAGCGACCAAAGCCTTGACCTGGTACAGAACAGCGAAACACCAAGTTTCGCTTGATACCTCACCGCCTTTAGGCCCCGCGCAACAAAAAACCCCACCTGAAAAGGTGGGGTTTTTATTTCTTGGGGATCAGCTCCCTGCTATTTCATCACGAACCTGACGCTATAGGCCTTTATTGCGTTCGTCCCTTTGATAACTGTCGCAGTGCACTCTGCCGGTACTGTCCCAACCGATTTGCCCGTTGCAGACTTCTGCGGCGCCGGATTGAGGGAGAACCAGTCGAACGTGGTTTCGTGGCCGGCCCTGAACTCGCAGATCTTGCCCTCACCGCTTACCCGGAAACTCGCAGAATCGTTACGCGGCTTCTTCAGCGTAATCGACACCGACGCAGTGGGTTCTTTAGCCGAAAAGCCATAGGCGGAGTAATCGGTATCGGTCGGAGCCCAGCTAGCGGCACTCAGCGCAAGGTCCATGCCTGTCTGGTTCCACATTTGGATGTTGAGCTGAATGCTCTTGGGGTAAGCCGCTTGTGCAGAAGCGGCTACAGCAGTCATGAAGATCGCCACGATGCCGGACATGACTTGGGGCAGTGTGTTTTTCATTTGATGAATTCCCTCTCTGTGTAAAAACGAGCGTCCTGCTCGTATCCCTGTGAACGTTGCCACGGGATGATTATGGTTCAGCGCGCGGCGTTCAGATGTTGTGAAGACCGAGACGTGCGGTGGGAATTGTCTTTGATTTGCGTGGGGCAGAGCAGAACCGAAAAATGGTCACCGATTGAAAAGGCACATCGGGCGCTGAAGAGCAGCGCCCGGCAATCACATGTTCAGCCTTTTGCCTTCTGGATCAGCTCGATGTAATCCTCGGCGTTACGCTGATCCTTGATCAGGGTCAGGAAGTCATTGCCGTGTTCGTCCTTGCCGTCGAGGTCGTAGCCGGCTTCCTTGAAGAACGTAAGGAATCGGGCGAAGTCGTCAACGCGCAGGCCGCGATAGGCTTTGATCAGCTTGTGCAGCGATGGAGAGGTAGCGTCGACCGGCTCGAAGTCCAGAAACTGCTTGATCTGGGCGTCGCCGATTTCATCGCCAATCACCTGCTTCTTATCTTTACGCATTGCTGACTCCAACTGACTTGCGGGACATTTCGTGGCGGGCAGTTTACCCCCCGCTCGTGCGCGGGCTCAACGCGCGCGTACGCTACCGGTGTGCAGGTCGGCCCAGACATGGCCGTTGGCGTAGCTGAGAAACTGGCAGTAAACCTTCTCGTTGCGCAGCAAATCCATGACCGCACGGTACTGAGTTGCGGGGTAGTACAACGTCAGCGTGCGAGAAGGCTCGTCGTAGGTGGGTTTCTTCAGGCTTTTGCTTTCACCGTCGAAATGGATCAACACCTCGGCAATGGTCGCTCCCTTGTTCATGGGCTTGCCTTTCAGGCGCACGACCAGCGGAGAAGTGACGGGAATGGGTTGCTGGTTCGACTGTCGCTGGCTGCCCACTACCACCGAATACTCGATGATCTGCAGCAATTGCTGCTGCTCTGGCTCGCCTTCGCGCACCGACAGCTCATCCGGCGGGAGGTATTGCGCGTGCATGGGTTCGGCAAGCGCGGGAAGTGGCAACGTCATCAGCAATATCAACGCAGCGGTGCTTCGAAACGATAAGGGCATGGGCGCCTCCCGAAAAAAGTGGGAGGCACTCTAGCATGTGCCGTACGCCGCTCATCTGCAGGTTGTGCCGAGCGATATCGGCAACCTCTGAAACTCGAATGGACGCCCCATTCTGTAGGAGCGCGCGTGCCCGCGAAGGCGGTGGGTCAGGCAGCATCGACGATAACCGGACGAATGCTTTAGCGGGCAAGCGCGATCCCACAGTCAATCCCGGTAAGTACCCAAGATTTCAGGTGACCTCACGACATGAGACAGCCTGGAATTTCTTTACATGCCTTTCACGGCATAAATGCCGGCGGCGTTGCGCCAGTAGCCTTTGTAATCCATGCCATAACCGAAGATGTAGCGATCGATGCAAGGAAGGCCGACGAAATCGGCCTTCAGGTCCGGCCGCGCTTTGCGGTCGTGATCCTTGTCGATCAGTACGGCAGTGTGGACTGCGCGAGCACCCGCGTGTTTGCAGAAGTCGATGATCGCGCCGAGGGTATGACCCTCATCAAGGATGTCGTCAATGATCAGCACATCACGGTCGATGAAAGACACTTCAGGTTTGGCTTTCCAGAACAGGTCGCCGCCGCTGGTTTCATTGCGATAGCGGGTAGCGTGCAGGTAGGACGCTTCCAGCGGAAAATTCAGATGGGTGAGCAGTTTGCCGGCGAAGATCAGCCCGCCATTCATTACGCAAAATACCACCGGGTTACGGTCGGCCAGCACGCCATTGATTTGCTCGCCAACGCGGGCGATGGAGGCCTCGACTTCGGCCTCGTTGTAAAGGCAGTCGGCCTCGCGCATGACTTGACGGATATGCTCGAGATCAGCGGACATGACGCTCTCCAGGGGGTGCTGTTTGAGGAAAAGCGGGCAAAGGTACGCATCCGCCGACATCAGGGCAAGTGTTTCTGGACTAACGTTGCACTGCCGTACCACAAATGTGGAAGCCCGCCGCCAACCTTCAGGACAAGTTACAGCTGAATAGATTAATCTAAGCCGTTTTTTTTGCCCGCCCGCTGGAGCCTTTCCCCTATGCCCATTCGTGAGATCCGCCATCCGCTGATCCGCCACAAGCTCGGCCTGATGCGCCGTGCCGACATCAGCACCAAGAATTTTCGTGAACTGGCCCAGGAAGTCGGCGCGCTACTGACTTACGAAGCGACCAAAGACCTGCCGCTGGAAACCTACAACATCGAAGGGTGGGCCGGTACGGTTCAGGTCGAGAAGATCGCCGGCAAGAAAATCACCGTGGTGCCAATCCTGCGCGCGGGCATCGGCATGCTCGAAGGTGTGCTCAGCCTGATCCCGGGCGCCAAGGTCAGCGCCGTGGGCGTTGCGCGCAACGAAGAGACCCTCGAAGCGCATACCTACCTGGAAAAACTTGCCCTTGAGATCGACCAGCGTCTGGCGCTGATCATCGACCCGATGCTTGCCACAGGCTCGTCCATGGTCGCGACCATTGACCTGTTGAAAAAGGCAGGCTGCCGCGACATCCGCGCCATGGTCCTGGTGGCCGCACCGGAAGGCATCGCTGCGGTTGAAAAGGCTCATCCCGACGTCAACATCTACACGGCGTCCATCGACCAGTGCCTGAACGAACACGGCTACATCATTCCGGGCCTGGGCGATGCCGGTGACAAGATCTTCGGCACCAAGCAGAAGGACGCCTGATGAAGCCGGATGAGTTCAACGATCCACTCTGGCGGACCATATTGTCGGGGGCGCAGATGCTCTTCGTGGCATTTGGCGCGCTGGTACTGATGCCGCTGATTACCGGCCTTGACCCCAACGTTGCGCTGTTCACCGCAGGGCTCGGCACACTGTGCTTCCAGGTGGTGACGGGGCGTCAGGTGCCGGTATTCCTCGCCTCCAGCTTTGCCTTCATTACCCCGATCATCCTCGCCAAAGGGCAGTTTGGCCTGGCTGCGACCATGGGTGGTGTGATGGCAGCCGGGTTCGTCTACACCTTCCTCGGCCTGGCAGTGAAGATCAAAGGCACCGGTTTCATCGACCGCCTGCTGCCGCCCGTGGTGATCGGCCCGGTGATCATTTCCATCGGTTTGGCGATGGCTCCCATTGCTGCAAACATGGCCATGGGTCGCACCGGCGATGGCGCCGCCGAGCTGATTCCGTACAACACCGCCATCATCATTTCCATGGCCGCGCTGCTGACCACGTTGATCGTTGCGGTGTTCGGCAAAGGCATCTTCCGTCTGGTGCCTATTATCTCGGGCGTGCTGGTGGGTTTCGCGCTGTCTTTCTACTTCGGCGTGGTCGACGTGGCGAAGATTGCTGCGGCGCCGTGGCTGGCCTTGCCGCACTTCACGGCACCGGAGTTCAACTGGCAGGCCATCCTGTTCATCGTGCCAGTGGCGCTGGCGCCGGCCATTGAACACATCGGAGGCGTGATTGCGGTGGGCAGCGTGACAGGCCGTGATTATCTGAAGAAACCCGGCCTGCATCGCACGCTGCTGGGCGACGGCATCGCGACAACCGTGGCCGGCGCTTTTGGGGGCCCGCCCAACACGACCTATGCCGAGGTCACTGGCGCGGTCATGCTGACCAAAAACTACAACCCGAAAATCATGACCTGGGCTGCGATTTTTGCCATTACCCTGGCGTTCATCGGCAAGTTCGGGGCATTGCTGCAGAGCATTCCGGTGCCGGTCATGGGCGGGATTCTGTGCCTGTTGTTCGGTTCGATCGCGGCGGTAGGCATGAACACGCTGATTCGCCACAAGGTTGATCTGGCAGAGGCGCGCAACCTGGTGATCGTGTCGGTTACGCTGGTATTTGGTATTGGTGGTGTACTCATCGGCACCGGCAACGGCCCTGATGATTTCGGCATGAAGGGCATTGCGCTGTGCGCCGTGACCGCCATCGTGCTGAATCTCATCCTGCCGGGTAACGATGCATGGAAGAACAAGCACCTGGATGACCAGTTGCCTTAGCGTCATAGCGTTATAAAAAAAGGGGCTTCACTCACGTGACGCCCCTTTTTTTCGCCTAGTCGTTTAGCGGCTGAGCATTATGAACACTGTTGCGAGCGACGTGTATTCCGCGTGGACCTACGGCGAATGCTCAGCGCGGTTCGCCAGCAAGCCGGCTCCTACAGATCGGGGAAACGACACGGGTCGTCCAACAACTCCGGGAAATGTCACGAATCTTCCAAAAAATCCGGGAAACGCCACGGGTATGCCGACACCTGCGAAAACGCTACGGGGTGTCCAACACGTCCGGGAAATGCCATGGGTCTTTCGACACGTCCGGAAGACGCCACGGGGCGTCCATCACGCCTGGTTCATACCACGGATCGTCCACCGGGCTTGGGCAACACCTTGATTTGCCCCCGCTGCCAAATCCGTAGGAGCCGGCTTGCTGGCGAATGCTGTCTTGACTTCACATTGATGAAGACTGGACGAACCCCTTCGCGAGCAAGCTCACTCCCACAGCCCTCCAGAACATCACCCATGTTCCTTTAGAGCGCGCTACCGCTGGAGTGAGCTCACTCCCACAGTATTCCGGTACTGCACCCATGATTCTTCAGCGTACACAGCCACCTGTGGGAGTGAGCTTGCTCACGAATGCGCCGGATCAGTTTCGCTCCTGGCGGCTGAGCAACGCTCACCGCGCTCTTGCTCGGTGTGACTAAAGCACCACCGCCGGTGCCTTTTCGCACAAGGTATTGAGCGCCCTGGCCCAGTTCGGGTCATCGTTCAGGCACGGGATCAATACGAGTTCCTCGCCCCCTGCTTCCTTGAACTGCTCTGCGCCGCGATCGCCAATTTCCTCAAGCGTCTCGATGCAGTCCGCGACAAAGGCAGGGCACATGACCAGCAGCTTCTTCACGCCTTGCGCGGCTAACTCGGCCAGGTGCGGCTCGGTGTAGGGTTCGATCCACTTGGCCCGTCCAAGACGCGACTGAAACGACACCGACCACTTGCCATCGGGAATCCCCATCAGCTTGGCGAACTCAGCGGATGAGCGCATGCACTGCGCACGGTAGCAGACGGCCAAGACTTCGGGCGACGCAGTCTGGCAGCAGTTGCCGCTTTTAAAGCAGTGGTTGCCAGTGGGATCGAGCTTGGTGATATGACGCTCGGGGAGGCCGTGAAAGCTCAACAGCAAGTGGTCGTAATCCTGCTGCAAATGAGGACGCACGCTCTCCACAAGGGCGTCCAGGTATTCCTGCTGATTGAAAAACGGCTTCAGCAGCGAGAAGTCGAAACTCAGCTTCTTCTCACGGACTACGCGTTTGGCTTCCTCGATAACAGTGGTCACCGTGCTGTCAGCGAACTGCGGATAAAGCGGTGCCAACGTCACCTTCTTGATGCCTTGAGCGGCCAGACGGGTAAGCACCGTTTCAATTGAAGGCTGGCCGTAGCGCATCGCCAGTTCGACCGGGCCATGTTTCCACTCCTTGACCATCGCCTGCTGAAGCCGCTTGCTCAGCACCACCAGCGGCGAACCCTCGTCCCACCAGATCGATGCATAGGCATGTGCCGACTGCTCCGGGCGCTTGATTAGAATCAGCGAGACGATCAGGCGACGCACTGGCCACGGCACGTCAATAACATAAGGATCCATCAGAAACTGATTGAGGTAACGGCGTACGTCGGCCACCGATGTAGATGCCGGTGAACCCAGGTTAACCAGCAGTAATGCGTGATCGGTCATGCAACACCTTGATGTCAGTGGCGGCCCAGAAGGTTTTCCAGTGCCGCGCGCAGATCAGTGAATCGGAAAGTGAAACCCGCTTCCTGCAAGCGGTCTGGCCGGGCGCGCTGACCACCCAGCAGCAGGATCGATAACTCGCCAAGCAACAAGCGGAGCGCCACGGCCGGCATCGGCATGAACGCCGGGCGGTGCAGCACTGACGCGAGGGTTTTGGCGAGATCGCGATTCCGGGCCGGTGCTGGCGCGCAAGCATTATAGGGACCTCTGGCGTCATCCCGTTTCATCAGAAAATCAATCAGGGCGATTTGATCTTCAATATGAATCCAGGGCATCCATTGACGTCCGTTTCCAATCGGTCCGCCCATGCCCAGCTTGAATGGCGGTAACAGACGTTGCAGCATCCCGCCTTCGTTGGCCAGCACCAGCCCGGTGCGCACAAGCACCACGCGGACGCCCAACGCTTCGGCCCGTTGAGCGGTTTCTTCCCAGGCAATGCACAGCCGGCTGGCGAAATCTTCGCTGACCGGTGGAGAGCTTTCGTCGAGCTCCCGCTCACCGCCGTCGCCGTACCAGCCCACTGCTGACCCGGAGATGAAGACGTCGGGCTTCTGTTCGCGACGCTCAAGCCACGTCACCAGTTGCTCGGTCAGCGTTATGCGGCTGTCCCACAGCAATACTTTGCGCTTGCGCGTCCACGGGCGGTCGGCAATCGGCGCGCCGGCCAGGTTTATCACGGCATCGACGTGCTGGCTGCCGACGTCGTCCGGGTGGGCGATGCCACGAACCTCGGTGCCACACAAACGCGGCACGTCGCCGGGCGTGCGACTGAGGACCGTCAGCTGATGGCCTTGAGCGAGCCAGTGCTTACACAAACGACGTCCTATCAAGCCTGTACCGCCGGTCAGCAAGATGTGCATGACTGAGTTCCTTACGTGGCGTTCATCGCAATTGCGGAGTCTATTTCTTCACAAGCCATGAGCTCGTGGTCGGAATCATCACTCAACTTTAGGTCACGTTTCAGTGATTCACTTTGCCGCTGTCCACTAGGACAGCATGAGCATGCGGTTGAGCGATGAGAGCGAAGTATTAGATTGTCAGCGAGCCAATGGCCGCTTCAGCCCTGCGTGCGCTGGGCAACAACTTATACCGAAAAACGGCATTGTACAGCTTTTGCCTGAGGCGTAGTCTGTGCAGACAAGGTAACGAGGCCCCTATGACTGTCCCTATCGCAATCATCGGAACCGGCATCGCCGGACTCTCCGCCGCCCAGGCGCTCCAGGCTGCCGGGCACAGCGTTCACCTGTTCGACAAGAGCCGCGGAAGCGGTGGCCGGATGTCCAGCAAACGCAGCGATGCCGGCGCGCTGGACATGGGCGCACAATACTTCACCGCACGAGATCGCCGCTTCGCCTCTGCCGTGCAGCAGTGGCAGGCCGACGGCCACGTTGCAGAATGGAACCCCCAGCTCTACAACTTCCACGGCGGTAAACTCAGCCTCTCGCCCGATGAGCAGGTGCGCTGGGTGGGCACGCCGCGCATGAGCGCAATCACCAGGGCGATGCTCGGCGATTTGCCGGTGACTTTTTCCTGCCGAATTACCGAAGTTTTCCGTGGCGAACAGCACTGGAATTTGCTGGACGCCGACGGCTGCAGCCATGGCCCCTTCAGCCAGGTCGTCATCGCCATTCCCGCCCCCCAGGCCACCACACTGCTGGCTGACGCCCCGAAGCTGGCAAGCGTCGTCGCAGGCGTAAAAATGGAACCGACCTGGGCGGTTGCCCTCGCGTTCGACGCACCGCTGGATACGGCCCTTGAAGGCTGCTTCGTGCAGGACAGCCCCATCGACTGGCTGGCGCGCAATCGCAGCAAACCCGGACGCGACAGCACAATGGACACCTGGGTCCTGCATGCCACCAGCGCCTGGAGCCGCCAGCACCTGGACATGCCCAAGGAAGACGTGATCGATCAGCTGCACGGCGCGTTCGCCGAACTGATCAACTGCGCCATCCCGGCTCCCGCATTTACCCTGGCCCACCGCTGGCTTTATGCGAGGCCGGCGGGTGGCCGCGAAGTGGGCGCGCTGTCCGACCCCGACCTCGGGCTCTACGTGTGCGGCGACTGGTGCTTGTCGGGCCGTGTCGAAGGTGCGTGGCTGAGCGGGCAGGAGGCGGCGCGGCGCTTGCTGGAGCACCTCGAATGAACCGTCTCAACCCGCGTAAATTGCTGCTGTCCAAGTGGACAGCAGCAGCCCCTCAAAACCGTGAAAAGCACTTCCTTGTGACCGAGCTGTTCTGTGACGAAGAAGGCACGGTGCTGGAAATCGAACTGCAAGCCGTCATGACCAAGCGCAGCCAAAAGCTCGCGTGGCAGGTTTTGCAAAACGATCAGAGCTGGCAGATGGGCTGGAGATAACACGGCCGAGAGAGGGAACGGCCAAGCAGAACGGGTAGTGCCTGGAACAGTCGGCTTGTGATGTTCCCGCGCCCAACCGGAGCAACCTGTCGTGTCAACCGGAAATCTTGTACAAACTGTTTGACTTGTAGAGCTACGAACCTATGATGAGCCAATGTTGTACAGAGCAATGATCCTGTACAAGAAATCCATCGAGGGGTTGTCATGTCTGCTGTACTCGAGCAATCAGTCGCGCAAGTCGCCAAACCCAAGCTGGGCGTCAGTGCCTGCCTGATGGGCGTGGAAGTCAGGTTTAATGGCGGCCACAAGGAATCGCACCTGCTCACCCGTGCCCTCAACGAGTATTTCGATTTCGTTCCGGCTTGCCCGGAGGTTGCCATCGGCATGGGCATTCCTCGCGAAGCCATCCGTTTAGTGGGTGACCCGGAGCATCCGCAGGCGGTTGGCAGCGTTCACCCCGCGATGAACGTGACGCAGCAATTGGCCGACTATGGCGAGCACATGGCCGGCGAAATGGATGACATCTGCGGCTATATCTTCATGCAGAAGTCACCATCGTGCGGGCTGGAGCGCGTCAAGGTGTATCGCGACAACGGCGTACCCTTCGAAACCGGCGGACGCGGTATCTATGCTCAAGCATTCTGCGCACGTCACCCAGATCTGCCGGTCGAGGAAGACGGCCGCCTCAACGACCCGGTTTTGCGCGAAAACTTTATCACTCGGGTGTTTGCCTACGCAGCCTGGCAGACCCTCATGAAAAGCGGCATCACTCGCCGTGCACTGACTGATTTTCACGCACGCTACAAATACCAGTTGATGGCCAACGACCCCATCCAGTACAAGTCGCTCGGAAATCTGTTGGGAACCATGGGGCGTAATGACCCAGCCGAAGTCGCACCGCGCTATTTCAGCCAGCTGATGAGCGCGCTGAAAAAACCGGCCACACGTCGCACGCACACCAATGTGCTTCAGCACCTGTGCGGCTACCTGCGTCAGACGCTCAGTGCTTCCGACAAGAAAGAAATTCAGGGCCTCATCAATCAGTACCACCAAGGCATCGTGCCCTTGGTCGTGCCACTGACGCTGCTCAAACATCATTTTCGCCTACACCCCGATCCGTACATTGCGCTGCAGGTGTACCTGCAGCCGCATCCGGAAAACCTCAGTTTGCGCAACGCGATTTAACCATGACCACTACCGAGCAAGAACCGCCGGAAGGCGACCCGCAAGACTCCGCGAGCCCGTTTGAAAATGGCTGGCTACCCATTCGCGAAATCGCCCGCCTGACCGGTGTAAACGCTGTGACGCTTCGCGCCTGGGAGCGTCGTTATGGCCTTATCGTTCCGCACCGCACGCCCAAGGGGCATCGTCTTTACAGCAATGAGCACGTAGAGCGCGTGCTGACCATCCTGACCTGGCTGAACCGTGGCGTGTCCGTCAGTCAGGTCAGGCAACTGATCGACGATCACCAGGCGCCTGCACCGAGTGTTGAAAACGATTGGGACATTCTGCGCCAGACGCTGCATGAAGCCATCGCCGCACTGGCTGAGCGCCGCCTGGACGACACGCTGAACCGAGCGATGTCGTTGTACCCACCGCGCACGCTCTGCGAACAGCTGTTGATCCCTTTGTTGGCCTCTCTTGAACAACGCTGGCAAGGCCAGTTTGGCGCCCAGCTGGAACGAGTGTTCTTCTACTCCTGGCTGCGCAGCAAGTTCGGGGCGCGGCTGTACCACAACAACCGTCAGGTCAGCGGCGCACCGTTGCTGCTGATCAATCAGTCTGACCTGCCGCTTGAGCCCCATTTGTGGCTGACCGCCTGGTTGATCAGCAGCGCCGATTGCCCGGTCGAAGTCTTCGACTGGCCGCTGCCTACAGGCGAACTGGCTCTGGCCTGCGAATACCTCAAGCCGCGCGCCGTGCTGCTGTATTCCAGCAAATCACTCAACGTCGGGCAGCTGCCTCGCCTGCTGCACAACATTGAGTGCCCGAAGCTGATCGTCGGGCCGGCGGTACGCATCCATTCGACGGACCTGTCCGCAGCAGAGCGTGAGGTCACTGGTCTGACGCTCGCCGAAGACTCTTTGACCGCGCAGTTGGCGTTGCAGCGGCTGGGGCTCATCTAAGGAATGACCATGCAATTGATATGGCTGCGCAGCGACCTGCGCGTGCACGACAACACTGCGCTGAGCTCTGCCATGGAGCAGGGCCCAACCATCGCCGTGTACATGATCAGCCCCGGCCAGTGGTTAAGCCATGACGATGCCGCATGCAAAGTTGATTTCTGGCTGCGCAACCTTAGCCACCTGAGCAAGGCACTGGAGGCGCTCAATGTGCCGCTGCTCATCGTCCACGCGGAAACATGGGCTCAGGCGCCCAAGGCATTGCTTGATATCTGTCAGCAGCACGCCGTTGAAAACGTCCACGTAAACGACGAATACGGCTTCAATGAAGCCAAGCGTGACCGTGAAGCAGAGGACGCGCTTGATGCCGCCGGCATCCTGTTTAGCCGCCACCTCGACCAGTTGTTCTTCCAGCCCGGCAGCGTGCTGACCAAAAGCGGTGGCTATTTCAAGGTCTTCACCCAGTTTCGCAGGGTTTGTTACGCCCGCTTGCACTACTCGATGCCCGCGTTGGTTGCGTTGCCCAAGGCTCAAGGGAAGCTTGCAATCAAAAGCGACGTCATCCCCGACACGGTCAAGGGTTTCCCAGAGCCTAGCGACACGCTGCGCTCACTCTGGCCGGCAGGCGAAGACGAGGCACGCGAGCGGTTGAATACGTTCACCGATGAGCAGGTTCATTACTACGATCAAGAACGCGATTTCCCCGCCAAACCCGGCACCAGCCGGCTGTCCGCCTACCTGGCTGCCGGGGTGATTTCGCCACGCCAGTGCCTGCATGCAGCGCTGCGCAGCAACAATGGCGAGTTCGAAACCGGCAACTCGGGGTCGGTGACCTGGATAAACGAGCTGCTCTGGCGGGAGTTCTACAAGCACGTGCTGGTCGGCTTTCCGAGGGTGTCCCGTCACCGCGCCTTCCGCCCCGAAACGGAAGCGCTCCAGTGGCGCCACTCCCCAACGGATCTGCAAGCCTGGCAGGAAGGCCGAACCGGGCTCCCGATTGTCGATGCGGCCATTCGCCAGATGCTGGAAACCGGCTGGATGCATAACCGGCTGCGGATGATCACAGCGATGTTCCTGACCAAGAATTTGCTGATCGACTGGCGCGAGGGTGAGCGGTTTTTCATGCAGCATTTGATCGACGGTGATCTGGCTTCCAACAACGGGGGCTGGCAATGGAGCTCATCGACCGGGACCGACGCCTCGCCCTACTTCCGGATATTCAACCCGCAGAGCCAATCGGAACGATTTGATCCTGAAGGTGTGTTCATCAAGAAGTGGGTTCCGGAACTGGCTGAACTGAACAAGCGCGATATCCACAATCCCGCTGCGCTGAAAGGGCTCTTCGGGGTCAAGGAGTATCCAGCGCCCATCGTTGACCTTAAAGCCAGCCGCGAGCGCGCGTTGCAAGCGTTCAAATCGCTGCCCCAGCGTCAGCCTGAGACACAGGAGGCCGGCTGAGTTCCAATGAGCGCCCTCGTGCTGCACCGTGCTTTCCGTCAGGCTGTTGAAAAAGCCCAGCATGAGGTGCCTGTCGTGGCGTCGGTCAATCGGGTTCGCCGTGCGCCGCGCGGTGATCTAGACTGCCGACCATGACGACTGTTATCCCTTCGCTCCAACTCCCCACCGAACCTGAGATCACGTGTTCTACCTGTGCAGCGTGTTGCTGTCAGCTGGAGGTCATGTTGATCACGGACACAGGTGTGCCCGAGCGCTTTATCGACACCGATGACTGGGGCGGCGAGGTCATGTTGCGCCTGGACGATGGCTGGTGCGCGGCGCTGGATCGCGACACGATGATGTGCACGATCTACGACCGCAGGCCGTTGATTTGTAGGGAATTCGAAATGGGTGCGCCGGAGTGCATTGCCGAGCGGGAGGGAATTGCGACGGCGTATCTGTGATCTTTGCAGCAGTTGCGGAGGGAGATCAGCGCTGCGATGGCTGGAGTTCAGACACATTCCAGGCTAAAGCCGGTCCTGCTCAACGATTGCTGCAGCAGGACCGGCTTCAGCCGGGAGGAACCGCGTGACGCGTTGCAATTGCGGCTAAACCGTCACTGCAATAAAACAGGGTGTTATCAGAACGGCATCGTGTAGTGGATAGCGTAACTCTCGATACCGTCGTTGTTGGTGGTCATGCCGCCATTGGAGTAGTGAGTGGCACGCAGGCCCACTTCATGACCACCCGCGAAGCGCAGACCGAAACCGATGCGGTCTTCAAACTGGAACGCGCTGCCCAGCTTGTTGCCTTCAACTTCGGTGCGCTGGAATACAGCGGCGCCGATGCCGGCTTCGATGTAAGGCTTGACGCTCTCACCCGAGAACTCATAAACAAATACTGGTGAAAACGACAGGCTGTTGTTGCTGGAGTTCTTGTCGCCTTCCCAATAGGTGTAGGCGCCGCTCCAGTAACCGGTCAAACGGCCGACACCGGTCTGCCACCAGCTCTTGTCCCAGTCGAACTGCGCACCCAGGCGGTACGTCATTGTCGACTCGCCCGTCTGCCCTACGGAAAACTCCACCCCATCAGCTTGGGCAATTGCGCTTTGCCCCAACAACGCAGCCGCAATCGCAGCCAAACAAAACAGTCGCTTCATCTGAAACATCCTATTTCAAAAGGATTAAAAATAATTTTGTATCGACAGAAGTGCTGTAGAAGCCGGAGGCTGATATTTAGTTCAGCCAAAAACGAAGCAATTCACGTTTTTTTCACGAAACGAAGCTTCGCACATTGTCGGAGTTGTTACAAAGCAAGCGTAGGACGTTTCTGAAATCTTCTGGATCGCCGGTCGTCCAGAACTGAGCGGTCCGAGGATGACCGCCCGCCAGCATGTCCCGCTCTCCCAAAAGCCGCTGCAATTGCCGGGCTACAGCAGCGCCGGTGTCGATGAGCGTGATCGAAGGCGCAATCATGTCGCGCAGCAATGGCTTCAGAAAGGGGTAGTGCGTACAGCCAAGAATGATGGTGTCGCATCCGGCGTCAAGCAGCGGCTGAACGTAGCCCCGCAGCAGTTGGCGAATGGCCGGGCTGACCAGGTCACCGGTTTCAATCAACTCAACCAGCCCCGGGCAGGGCTGCGTAATGACCTTCACGTCAGCGGCAAAGCGATCGAGCAACGCGGCAAATTTCGCGCTTTGCAGAGTGCCCGTGGTTGCCAATACACCGACGATACCGGTTCGCGTGGCTGCTGCGGCAGGTTTGACTGCAGGCTCCATGCCTACCAGCGGCCAATCGGGATAACGGGCGCGCAGGTCGGCAATGCCCGCCACTGTCGCGGTATTGCAGGCCACGACCAGCGCTTTGGCGTGTTGACGATGGAAGAATTCGGCAATCGTCGCGCAGCGCTCACGGATGAACTCGGGACTTTTTTCGCCATAAGGTATGTGGCCGCAGTCAGCCACGTAGAGCAGTGATTCACGCGGCAACAGTTGCTGTATCTCTGCCAGTACCGACAGCCCGCCGACGCCGGAATCAAACACCGCCACAGGCGCGTCGCTGTCTCGCCTCATGCTTCGTAGAAATCAGACGCGTCGCGGGTCAGATGCCGGGCACCGCATACGGCGCAGCCCGGGTCACGCTTGACCTTCAATTCACGGAAGCGAGTGCCCAGCGCGTCGATCAGCAAAAGGCGCCCGACCAGCGGATCGCCAAACCCGGCCAACAGTTTTAGCGCTTCAAGGGCCTGCAGGCTGCCAACCAGTCCGACCAGCGGCCCGATAACCCCGGCCTCGCTGCACGTCAGCTCGGTTTCGCTGCCATGTCCGTACAGACAGTGGTAGCAAGGACTGTCGGCCCGACGCGGATCGAACACCGACAACTGAGCTTCCAGTCGAATGGCAGCGCCGCTCACCAGCGGTTTGCCGGCATTGACGCAGGCCGCATTCACCGCTTCACGGGTCGAAAAGTTATCCGAACAATCCAGCACAAGATCGACCCGGGCAACGACCGCTGCCAGGGTGTCGGCATCAAGCGCCGTGCGATGGGGCACCAGCGTGACCTGCGGATTGATGGCGGTCAGTCGGGTCAACGCCGAATCAACCTTGCTCATGCCGACGCTTGAAGTGTCATGAATGATCTGACGCTGCAGGTTTGTCAGGTCGACGCTGTCGAAATCCGCCAGATGCATCTCGCCCACACCCGCCGCCGCCAGGTACAAGGCAACGGGCGAGCCCAGCCCGCCCAGGCCCACGATCAAGACGCTCGCTTGTTTGATCCGCAGCTGGCCTTCGATATCCACCTGCTGCAGCAGGATCTGCCGGCTATAGCGCAGCAGTTCCTCGTCAGTCAGCACGGCACGCGCCCGAAAGTAACGCGTTCATGGTCACCCAGATCGCGGCGGGTCTGGATCTGCTCGAAGCCATGTACGAGCAACAGTTCGCGCACTGCGGCGCCCTGATCATAGCCATGCTCCAGCAACAGCCAGCCACCCGCTTCAAGGTGCGCGGGCGCCTGGGACACAATCAGGCGCAGGTCATCCAGGCCATCGTCCCCGGAAACCAGCGCGCTGGAAGGCTCGAAACGCACATCACCCTCGACCAGATGCGGGTCGCTGGCGGCAATGTAAGGCGGGTTGCTGAGGATCAGGTCAAAACGTTGCCCCTCCACCGCACTGAACCAGTGGCTGTGCACAACCCGCGCGTTATCCAGATGCAAGCGTTGACGATTGCGTTCGGCAAGTTCTACAGCCTCTTCGACACGGTCAACAGCGGTAACGTCCCATTGCGGACGATCCTTGGCCAGTGACAGTGCGATCGCGCCGGTTCCGGTGCCCAGATCAAGCAACCGATGAGGGATTGCACCCGGCAAAAGCTCCAGCGCGGTCTCAACCAGCATCTCGGTTTCCGGCCGCGGAATAAGCGTATGGGGTGCAACTTCGAGGTCGATATTCCAGAACCCTTGCAGGCCCAGGATGTAAGCGACCGGCTCGCCCGTACGGCGGCGTTTCAGATAGCCGTCGAAGGCTTGAGCCGCTTCGGTGCTGACAATACGCTCGGGCCAGGTGTGCAGAAAGCTGCGAGGCTTGCCCAGGGCAGCGGCGAGCAACAGTTCGGCATCCAGACGCGCTGTCGGAGAGTCCGGCAACTCGGCGCTTCGTAACAAGCTGGCGATGATGGTCATTTAATCACCCAGTGCCGCAAGTTGATCTGCCTGATACTCGGCAAGTAACGGTTCTATCACTGCATCGACCCCACCGGCCATAACTTCATCAAGGGAGTAGAGGGTCAGGTTGACGCGGTGGTCGGTGACCCGCCCCTGTGGAAAATTGTAGGTGCGAATACGCTCGGAGCGGTCCCCGGAACCTACCAGCAATTTACGCTCGCTGGCGATGGCATTGGCCGCTGCAGCGGTCTGCTGGTCGTTGAGCTTGGCTGACAGCCAGGACATGGCCCGGGCACGGTTCTTGTGCTGGGAACGTTCTTCCTGGCACTCCACCACGATACCGGACGGCAAGTGGGTGATGCGGATGGCGGAGTCGGTCTTGTTGACGTGCTGGCCACCGGCGCCCGATGACCGATACGTATCGACACGCAGGTCGGCCGGGTTGATCTCGATGGTCTGCTGCTCATCAGGCTCGGGCAGGACGGCCACCGTGCACGCTGACGTGTGGATGCGCCCTTGGGATTCGGTCTCGGGCACCCGCTGCACACGGTGCGCACCCGACTCGAACTTGAGCTTGCCGTAGACGTTTTCGCCCTCGACCCGCGCAATGACTTCCTTGTAGCCGCCATGCTCGCCTTCGTTCTCCGAAAGGATCTCGACCCGCCAGCCGCGTCGCTCGGCATAGCGCGAGTACATGCGGAAGAGGTCTCCGGAAAATATGGCCGCCTCATCGCCACCGGTGCCGGCGCGAATTTCCAGAAAGACGTTACGGCCATCGTTCGGGTCTTTAGGCAGCAACATTTTTTGCAGATCGGCTTCGAGCACCACTAACTGCTCTTTGGCTTCGCGCACTTCCTCGACTGCCATTTCACGCATGTCGGGGTCGCTGTCCTTGAGGAGCGCCTGCGCGCCCTCCAGATCGCTTTGCACTTTCTGCAGTTTGCGGTAGGCCTGGAACACCGGCTCGACTTCGGCGTACTCACGGGAGTACGCGCGAAATCTGGTCTGATCCGCGATGACTTCGCCATCACCGAGCAGCGCGGTCAATTCCTCGAAACGGTCGCTGAGCACGTCCAGCTTGTTAAGCAGTGAAGCTTTCATTGCGGGGATTTATCCGTGGAGCCCTCATTGAGGGCAAAGAGTTCCTGGGCCATGGCCAGCGCATCGACGCGGCCTTCGGCGGACAGCTTTTTGAGTTGCACGCTGGGAGCGTGCATCAACTTGTTGGTCAGGCCACGTGCAAGGGCCATCAATACATCCTCGGCATTGCTACCGTTGGCGAGCATGCGCTGGGCTTTTTGCAACTCTTCATCGCGCAGGCGCTCACTTTGCTGACGATAGGCCTTGAGCACATCGACTGCTGCCAGTTCACGCAGGCGGGACATGAAATCGTCTACGCCCACACTGACCAGTTCTTCCGCCGCCTGGGCAGCGCCCTGACGACTCTTGAGATTTTCAGCTACGACTTCGTGGAGGTCGTCCACGGTGTAGAGGTAAACGTCTTCAAGCTCACCCACTTCAGGCTCGATGTCGCGCGGGACGGCGATGTCGACCATGAATATAGGCTTGTGCTTGCGCAGCTTCAGCGCACTTTCAACGGCGCCCTTGCCCAGAATCGGCAATTGACTGGCCGTCGAGCTGATAACGATGTCGCTGTTCACCAGCTCCGCCGGGATGTCGGCGAGCAGCACTGCATGGGCGCCAAACTGTTCGGCCAGCGTATTGGCGCGCTCAAGGGTGCGGTTGGCGACGACGATGCGCTTGACCCCCAAGTCGTGCAAATGCCGGGCGACCAGCGTGATGGTTTCGCCCGCCCCGATCAGCAGTGCCTGGCTGCGCTGCAGGTCACTGAAGATTTGCTTGGCCAGGCTGACGGCCGCGAAAGCAACGGAGACCGGGTTTTCGCCAATGGCAGTGTCGGTCCTGACCTGCTTGGCAGCGCTGAAGGTAGCCTGAAACAGCCGACCCAGCAGCGGACCGACAGTGCCTGCCTCGCGTGCAACGGCGTAGGCGGACTTCATCTGGCCGAGAATCTGGGGTTCACCAAGCACCAGCGAGTCCAGCCCGGATGCCACGCGCATCATATGACGCACGGCGGCATCGTCTTCATGCACATAAGCGCTGGCACGCAGCTCGTCGACATTCAGGTGATGATAGTCCGCCAGCCATCGCAGAACGACGTCCGCAGTGAGATGGTCCTGCTCTATATAGAGTTCGCTGCGGTTGCAGGTGGAGAGAATGGCGGCTTCGCGGCTGCGGGTCAGTCGGCAAAGCTGCTGCAGCGCGTCGACCAGCTGCTCAGGGGTAAATGCCACGCGCTCGCGGACATCCACTGATGCAGTCTTATGGTTGATACCCAGAGCAAGAAAGGCCATTCAAGGTCGCTGATGGTGACGTGAAGCCGGCAATTGTCCTACTTCAATAGATTCAGGACAACCACCGCAATACATTCAGAACGTCCGCAACAGGCGATTGTCCCTATACAAGTGCGTATTACAGCGTCTGGCCTGCGACAAAATGTCCATGCGCAGGCTGTAGATTGAGCGTGTCCAGATTTCGCGCGGGCTGTGGGTTTGCTCCCGGCCTTGTGTCATGATGCTTCCAAACCGCAGGTAAGCCGCCCCTCTTCTCTATGAATAAATCCTCCGCGCTGTTCCTTGCCCTTGTCGCTCTGAGTGGCTGCCAGTCTACGGCCTCTGTTTCCACGGAGCCCTCCGCACCGGCTAAAGAAGCGCCGCCCGCACCTGAGCCAAAACCTCAGGTGTACGGCTCGTTTTCCCAGGAAACGGTCGTCAGCCTGCTGACCGCCGAGCTTGCCGGACAGCGCAACCGTTTCGACATCGCGCTGGACAATTACGTGACCCAGGCCATCCAGACTCAGGACCCGGGCATCTCGGAGCGTGCGTTTCGCATCGCCGAATACCTGGGCGCCGATCAGGCAGCGCTCGACACCTCTCTGATCTGGGCGAAGAACGACGCTGGCAATCTTGAGGCGCAGCGCGCGGCCGCTATCCAGTTGGCGCGAGCCGGGCGCTACGACGACTCCATGCGCTATATGGAGAAGGTGCTGCAGGGACAAGGCGACACGCACTTTGATTTCCTCGCACTCTCGGCGTCGGAAACCGACTCCAATACTCGCAAAGGGCTGATCACCAGCTTTGATCGGCTGTTGATGAAGTACCCGAAGAATGGCCAGTTGATATTCGGCAAGGCGCTCCTGCTGCAGCAGGAAGGCGACAGCGCCGCGTCACTCAAATTGCTTGAGGACAACCCGCCAGGTGAAGGCGAAGTGGCGCCGATTCTGCTGCGCGCTCGCCTGTTGCAAAGCATGAACCGTGGCAAGGAAGCGATCCCGCTGCTTGAAAAAAGCATCAAGAAGTACCCGGACGACAAGCGTCTGCGCCTGACCTATGCGCGCATGCTGGTCGAACAGAACCGCATGGAAGACGCCAAAGTGCAGTTTTCCAGCCTCGTTCAGCAGTATCCCGACGATGACGAGCTGCGCTATTCGCTGGCCCTTGTCTGCCTGGAAAACAAAGCCTGGGACGAAGCAGCGGGTTATCTCGAAGACTTGATCACGCGCGGCAGCCATGTCGATGCGGCCCACGTAAACCTTGGCCGCATCTACGAGGAACGCGATGATCCGCAGGCCGCGCTGAGCGAATACGCTCAAGTCGGCCCAGGCAACGATTTCCTGCCTGCACAATTGCGTCAGGCCGATATCCTGATGGGCAATGGCAACACCGCCGAGGCCTCCAGGCGACTGGCTCAGGCACGTGTCGATCAGCCCGACTACGCAATTCAGCTGTACCTCATCGAAGCCGAAACGCTCACCAACAACAATCAGGGCGAGCGCGGCTGGCAAGTGCTCAGTCAGGCGCTGAAGCAGTATCCCGACGACCTGAATCTGCTGTACACCCGGGCGATGCTGGCCGAGAAGCGCAACGATTTGAAGCAGATGGAAAGCGACCTGCGCGCCATTCTCAAGCGCGAGCCGGACAACGCCATGGCGCTGAACGCTCTGGGTTATACCCTTTCGGACCGCACCACGCGCTACGCTGAAGCCAAGGCATTGATTGAACATGCCCATCAGCTCAACCCGGAAGACCCTGCGGTACTCGACAGCCTCGGCTGGGTCAATTACCGACTGGGCAACCTCGATGAAGCCGAACGGCTGCTTCGACAGGCGCTCGAGCGCTTCCCCGACCACGAAGTGGCCGCGCATCTGGGCGAAGTTCTCTGGGCCAAGGGCGAACAGCGGGAAGCGCGCAAAATATGGGGCAAGGCCCTTGAACAACAACCTGACAGCCCGGTCCTGCGCAGCACCATCAAACGCCTGACCGGTGCCGAGACCCTCTGAATTTATGCAATTGCGCCACGTCATCGTTTTTAGTCTGATCGCCCTGCTCGCCGGTTGTGCCGGCATGTCCTCCCGTGAAGCCGTAAAAGGCCAGGGCGACGCCAACCAGTGGCGAGCCAACAAAGAACAGCTGAGCAGCCTTGATGGCTGGCAGATAAACGGCAAGGTCGGGATCCGCGCCCCCAAGGACTCCGGCAGCGGTACGCTGTTCTGGCTGCAACGCCAGGATTATTACGACATCCGCCTGTCCGGCCCGCTGGGTCGTGGCGCGGCACGGCTCACAGGCCGACCTGGCGCCGTATCCCTGGAAGTCGCGAATCAAGGTCGTTACGACGCACCAGACCCCGAAACCCTGCTCAAGGATCAGCTGGGCTGGAAGCTGCCCGTGTCCCACCTGGTCTGGTGGGTCCGAGGCCTGCCCGCGCCGGACAGCAAGAGCAGCCTGACGCTGGATGGGGACAGCCGTTTGTCGGCCCTGGAACAGGACGGCTGGCAAATCGAGTACCTGAGTTACACCCAGCAAAACGGTTTCTGGCTGCCCGAACGCATGAAGCTGCACGGGCAGGATCTCGAAGTGACGCTGGTGATTAAAGACTGGCAGCCTCGTAAACTGGGGCAATAAGCATGTCGCAAGCACGATTGACGCTGCCCGCGCCTGCCAAGCTGAACCTGATGCTGCATATCACCGGGCGGCGCGCGGACGGCTACCACGAGCTGCAGACGCTTTTCCAGTTCCTGGATTACGGTGACGAGCTCAGCTTCGCGCCACGTGAAGACGGCGAAATCCGCCTCCAGACAGAAGTTGCCAACGTTCCGCACGACAGCAATCTGATCGTGAAAGCTGCCCAGGCATTGAAAGCGCAGTCCGGCTGCCCGCTCGGCGTAGATATCTGGCTGAAAAAAATCCTGCCCATGGGTGGTGGCATTGGCGGCGGAAGCTCGGATGCTGCGACCACGCTTCTCGGGCTGAACCACCTCTGGGAACTCGGCTGGGATGAAGATCGCCTGGCAGCGCTCGGGCTCACGCTGGGGGCCGACGTGCCGGTTTTCGTACGCGGGCACGCCGCTTTTGCAGAGGGCATCGGCGAGCTTCTGACCCCTGTAGATCCCGAAGAACCGTGGTATCTGGTGCTTGTGCCGCAAGTATCTGTAAGTACAGCAGAAATTTTTTCAGATCCACTGTTGACACGTGACACTCCTCCCATTAAAGTGCGCCCCGTTCCCAAGGGAAACAGTCGAAACGACTGCTTACCGGTTGTAACGAGGCGATATCCAGATGTTGGTAACGCTTTGAATTTGCTAGGTAAATTTACCGAAGCAAAATTAACCGGAACTGGAAGTTGTGTGTTTGGGGCCTTCCCAAGCAAAGCTGAAGCTGATAAAGTCTCGGCCCTTCTTACAGAGACCCTTACAGGGTTTGTAGCAAAAGGCGCAAACATCTCGATGTTGCACCGAAAGTTACAGACACTGCTCTAAGAGAACCGAGTGCCAGGCACTCGTGCACCAGATACAGGGGCGTCGCCAAGCGGTAAGGCAGCAGGTTTTGATCCTGCCATGCGTTGGTTCGAATCCAGCCGCCCCTGCCATTTTCCTATAGTCATCCAGGCATACCCTAAGCCTCCAGGTACTGCGCGTGTCCAAGATGATGGTCTTTACGGGGAACGCCAACCCCGATCTGGCTCGGCGTGTCGTACGTCAGCTGCATATCCCTCTCGGTGACATCTCTGTTGGAAAGTTTTCCGACGGTGAGATTACCGCTGAAATCAATGAAAACGTTCGCGGTAAAGACGTCTTCATTATCCAGCCGACGTGCGCTCCGACCAACGATAACCTGATGGAACTGGTAGTGATGGCTGATGCCTTCCGCCGCTCCTCGGCCACTCGTATCACAGCTGTAATTCCCTACTTTGGTTATGCCCGTCAGGATCGCCGTCCGCGCTCCGCACGTGTGGCTATCAGCGCTAAAGTGGTTGCGGACATGCTCACCGTTGTCGGTATCGACCGGGTGCTGACTGTCGACCTGCACGCTGACCAGATTCAGGGTTTCTTCGATATCCCGGTAGATAACATCTACGGCTCCCCCGTTCTGGTGGATGACATCGAAGACCAACGCTTTGAAAACCTGATGATCGTTTCCCCGGATATCGGCGGCGTCGTGCGTGCACGTGCTGTTGCCAAATCCCTGGGCGTTGATCTGGGCATCATCGACAAACGCCGCGAGAAGGCCAACCACTCCGAGGTGATGCACATCATCGGTGACGTTGAAGGCCGTACCTGTATTCTCGTTGACGACATGGTCGATACCGCCGGCACCTTGTGCCATGCGGCCAAAGCCTTGAAAGAACACGGCGCTGCGAAGGTATTTGCCTATTGCACGCATCCTGTCCTCTCGGGCCGCGCGATTGAGAACATTGAAAATTCCGTGCTGGACGAACTGGTGGTAACAAATACCATCCCGTTGTCCGCTGCAGCACAGGCCTGTGATCGTATCCGTCAACTGGATATTGCACCGGTAGTCGCTGAAGCGATGCGTCGCATCAGCAATGAAGAATCGATCAGCGCGATGTTCCGTTAAGGGCCCTGCCCTGCCGAACCATCCGTTGACGAAAAGCGCCCCGCCCCGACACACAATGCCGGGGCGGGGCTTTTTTGCCCATACCGTGTCTGGCGCTGGTCGCAAACGCCGCTCGGTCATGGCTATTTTGGAGATACAAAATGACTGATTTTATTCTGAACGCCCAAGCGCGTACTGACCTGGGGAAAGGTGCGAGCCGCCGCCTGCGTCACGCGCAAAAAGTACCTGCCGTAATCTACGGTGGTAACGAAGAAGCCGTTTCGATCACCATCGAAGCCAAGGAAATCGCCAAGCTGTTCGAAAACGAAGCTGCTTACAGCCACGTTATCGAGCTGAACGTTGCCGGCGCCAAGCAGAACGTCATCGTTAAAGCGATGCAACGTCACCCTGCCAAGCAGTTCATCATGCACGCCGACTTCATCCGCGTTATCGCTGGCCAGAAGCTGACTGCAACCGTTCCAGTGCACTTCATCAACGAAGAAGCACCGGTCAAGAAAGGCGGCGAGATCTCGCACACTACCACTGAACTGGAAGTGACCTGCCTGCCAAAAGACCTGCCTGAGTTCATCGAAGTTGACCTGGGCGCTCTGGAAATCGGCGACAACGTTCACCTGTCCGACGTCAAGGCACCCAACGGTGTTGAATTCGTTGCACTGGCGCACGGCAAGGACCTGGACATCGCTAACGTCCACGCGCCTCGCATCGTCCAGGACGAAGAAGAAGGCACCGCAGAAGGCGAAGCAGAGTAATTATTACTCGCTAGCCGGTTGAACCCGTGATGATGCCTGCCATCATCACACTCGACCCAAGGAAGAGCCCCTGACGTGACCGCCATCCAACTGATCGTCGGCCTGGGAAATCCAGGCCCCGAATACGAACAGACCCGGCATAACGCAGGGGCTCTTTTCGTTGAGCGTATTGCCAGCGCCCAGCGCGTCAACCTGACCGCTGACCGCAAATATTTCGGCCTGACGGCTAAATTCAGTCATCAGGGCCATGACGTTCGTCTGCTGATTCCCACCACATACATGAACCGCAGCGGCCAGTCCGTCGCGGCTCTGGCGGGTTTCTTCCGGATTCCTCCGCAGGCCATTCTGGTGGCCCACGACGAACTCGACCTGCCTCCGGGCGTCGCCAAACTCAAACTGGGTGGCGGGCACGGCGGGCACAACGGGCTACGCGACATCATCGCGCAGCTCGGCAACCAGAACGGCTTCCATCGTCTGCGGCTTGGCATCGGCCACCCGGGCGACGCCAGTCTGGTGTCCAACTTCGTACTGGGTCGTGCGCCACGCGCCGAGCAGGAGAAACTGGACGCCAGCATCGACTTTGCCCTCGGCGTGCTGCCGGATGTACTCGCTGGCGACTTCGCCAAGGCGATGCGCGTCCTGCACAGCCAGAAGGCCTGACATCACTCGAGGGGAAACACCATGGGATTCAACTGCGGCATCGTCGGCCTGCCCAACGTCGGCAAGTCCACCCTGTTCAACGCCCTGACCAAATCCGGTATCGCGGCGGAGAACTTTCCCTTCTGCACCATCGAACCGAACACCGGCATCGTGCCGATGCCCGACCCGCGCCTGCAGGCCCTGGCCGACATCGTCAATCCCAAGCGCATCCTGCCGACCACCATGGAGTTCGTCGACATCGCCGGGCTGGTTGCCGGCGCATCCAAAGGTGAAGGGCTGGGCAACAAGTTCCTCGCCAACATCCGCGAGACCGACGCCATCGCTCACGTTGTGCGCTGCTTCGAAGACGAGAACGTGATCCACGTTTCCAACAGCGTCGACCCGAAACGCGACATCGAGATCATCGACCTGGAATTGATTTTCGCGGACCTCGACAGCTGCGAAAAGCAATTGCAGAAGGTCACGCGCAACGCCAAGGGCGGCGACAAGGATGCAGTGGTCCAGAAAGGCCTGCTTGAGCAACTCATCGCTCACTTCACGCTGGGCAAGCCTGCACGCAGCCTGATGAAGAGCATGAGTGCCGACGAGAAGGCCGTGATCAAGGGCTTCCACCTGCTGACCACCAAGCCCGTCATGTACATTGCCAACGTCGCCGAGGACGGTTTCGAGAACAATCCGCACCTGGACGTGGTACGTGCCATCGCCGAAGAAGAAGGCGCAATGCTGGTGCCGGTCTGCAACAAGATCGAAGCAGAGATCGCCGAGCTTGAAGACGGCGAAGAAAAGGACATGTTCCTGGAAGCTTTGGGTCTGGAAGAACCTGGCCTGAACCGCGTCATTCGTGCCGGCTACGAAATGCTCCATCTGCAGACCTACTTCACGGCCGGTGTCGAAGAAGTTCGCGCATGGACCGTCCGTGTCGGCGCCACCGCGCCACAGGCTGCCGGCGTGATCCACACCGACTTTGAAAAAGGCTTTATCCGTGCCGAGTGCGTCGCTTACAACGACTTCATCCAGTACAAGGGCGAAGCCGGTGCCAAGGAAGCGGGCAAATGGCGCCTTGAAGGCAAGGATTACATCGTCAAGGACGGCGACGTTCTGCACTTCCGCTTCAACGTCTAACGCGCTCGTGGACCTCCACGAAACTCGTTAAACAACAAAGCCCGCGCATCAGTCGATGATTCGCGGGCTTTGTGCTTTCAGCGGTTTGCCTCTGCCTGGGCGCCGATCTGCCTGTGTGTGGCTTAGAGAATCGCCTGGGCTGCGCGAAACAGCAAAACGACACCTTCGCGCTTAAGTGTTACATCGCTAAAGTGCGTGCGCAGATGCGCCTCGAACCCGGACTGCGTGTCATGATTGTTGCCGAAAATTCCCTTCTTGTTGTAAACCGCCATCAGCTTGCGTCCGAAGCCGTTGTGACCCGCGTCATCACCTAAAATCGTCGCGCCGAACACCACACCGCCCGCGGCAAGGTTGTGCTTGAGGTGAGCGAAAATGGCAGCTTTGGCGTCTAGCGGGCCAGGCAAGCAATGCAGCAGGTAGAACAGCGATATTGAGTCAAAGCGCTCACCATTCGGGATTGGCGCCATCACGTCATGCTGAAGGGTTCGTGTGTCTGGACGCCCAATCCTGCGTTTGGCCGCGGCAAGGCTGCTCGGGTTAAGGTCCATGAGGGTGATCTGCGTGCCTGGGCTCAGATTTGCCTTGGCCAGGTAATAGCCGGTCCCCACACCGATATCCAGATGATTCGCCCGCGTATTGGCGCGAAAGAACGGCAGCAGCACTTCATCCGTCGGGCAACGCCAGGCATACCGATTGGAGATACCCAGTACCCAGGCGTCGTACAACGCTAACGTCAGGGGCGAATAAACCGCCGCACCTGCGGCACTGCTGTCAGTCATGGAGAATCCCCTACGGCGACGGGTTATCAAAAGACGATGAAAAGGCGACGACTCTTATACGTCGCCAACCTTTCGTCTTTCAACACACATTGCATGCCGGCGCATGAAGAATTGCACGCCGTAGCGGCTCCTGGAATGCGCCTGGCCGGCTTAGCCGAGCTGGAACCTCGCCGTATTGTCGCTCAACGCCCGGCTTCCCTTGCTCAAGGTGTCAGCGGCTTGATTGACCGCTCGGGCGCCATCCAGCAACCGGCCTGCTGCCTGATCCACCTGCTGGATATTGCCGCTCACCTCGTCGGCCGTTGCTGCCTGTTCTTCCACAGCGGTGGCGATCTGAGCCAGCGTGTCGGTAACGATCTGCACCGCGCTGGCGATCTCCTCAAGCCGCTCGCCCAGACCGGTTACCGACTGCGCGTCACTGATGGCCTGTCCGCATGCCGCTTCCATCAGCGTGACCGCCTGGCTAACGGTGGTTCGCAGACTGTCCACGGTCCCCGCAATTTGCGCCGTCGATGCCTGGGTTCGTTGCGACAGGCTGCGCACTTCGTCTGCCACTACAGCGAATCCGCGGCCCTGCTCGCCTGCTCGCGCGGCCTCGATGGCCGCATTAAGCGCCAGCAGGTTGGTCTGCTCGGCAATGCCGCGAATGGTATCGACCACTGACTGGATTTGCTGACCCTGTTCGCTGACCTTGCCCAACGCATTAGCGGTATCGGTCAGCTTTTGATTCAACTGCTGGATGCTCGCGGTTGTGCGCTGGCTGTCGCGGCTGCTGTCTTCGGCGATCCTGCGTGTGGCCTGCGCGCTGCCCGACGCGGCTTCACAGCTGCGAGCGACACCCATGGACGTCGCGGCCAGTTCGGTGGCGGCTGCGGCGATCTGACTGATCTGCTGCTGCTGGTCTTCAACCTCGTTCAACGTACTGCCGGACTGAGCGTTGAGCGTCAGCACAGCGGAGCCCAACTGCTGGGTTTCATGATTCACACCCAACAAACTGGCGCGCAGCTGCACCACCGCAACATTGAGCGCGTTGCTAATGGCCGCGAGCTCATCGCGCCCCTCAACAGCGACCTCAACGCATAGATTACCGTCGCGCAGGGACTCAGCCAGGGTGGTAATGCCCTTGGCGCTGCGTTGAATCGAAGTTTGCAAACACATGAAGAGGTACAGAGCCGCCAGAGCAAGGATGCTGAAAATCGCAGCAATCGGCACGAACTGCTGGATGGCCTGGTCGTGGTAATAGTCGAGCCGGCTGTTAAGCGAAGAAAGCGACTGCTTGCGCAGGGCTGCCAGCCCTTCGCTGACGCTGTCGACGCTGCGCTCGAAGGCGGCGGGGTCAAGTTTGATGCTCCCGCCAAACACGCCGTCGTCGAGTACCTTCAACTCGGTATCAAGGCGCTGCAGACTGTCATCGTACTGCCGCGTCCAGACCTCCATTCCGGGGTAGGCCTTGGCTTTCAGCGAACCCACCGCTTTAACCAACTGGTCGCGGGCGTCGCCAATCCGGCTGCGCAGATCCCGCATCTGCAGACGGCTTTGCAGCGAGAATTGCCCTGAAGCGATCGAAGATTGCCCGATGCTCGCCATCCGCCCTACCCGTTCGACAAGGTCCGGCGCTTGTTGGGTGGCGATTTGCATCAACAGGTAGGTTTCGAGCCACGGGTCCAGAATCAAGCCGCTGTCCATGGCGATCTGCTCACGCAGGCTCTGCAGCGCGGTCAGGGCGGAGGTGAACCGGTCGTAACCGTCCGGCCACCAGCCCACAGCGCGCAGCGCTTGGGAATCCATTCCGTTGACCGAGGCCTGCAATGCCTGGTACCGCGTCATGATATCTGCCGTTGCGTTTTGCGCTTTGAGCTCCTCCCCCAAAGACGCCAGTGATCGAGTCAGTTCAGGGGTCGCTGCATCCAGCGCATTCATGGCCGCCTTCGCCGCAGGCGTAGGATCATGAAGAATATCGGCCGCTTTCCAGCGCGCCGCGCGGTTGCGTTGCGCTGTCAGTTGCACATCAAGGTCATCGAGTGCCGTGAGTTGCCTCACCCCGATCTGCTCTTGAGCGATTACCGACAACTTGCTGCGGTAGTCCTGACTGATCATCCACATGCTGCCTGCGAGCGGCAAAATAAACAGGAAGAAAAGCACCTGAAACTTGCGCGCAAAACCGAGGCGCCCGAGCAGTCGGATTCCTGGGGACAAAAGACTTTGCATAGCCGACTACTCCTCACCGACAAACTGCTGCTCGACGCGTCGTCACTGCAGCGCTGCCTTACATGCTCACAGGCGAAATGCCATGTCTCTGTTTCTAAACGTTAACCGCCGGTTTGACGCGAATGGCGGCTGAGCTGGACCCTGCGCAGTCCCAAACCCCCCGTATCTATAGCGGCCGCAATCCGACAGGCATAAGCAAGAACCGGACCGATAGCACTAAGCCACCAAACCGGGCGCGCGGGCGAAGACGGTGCAGCCTATGTGCTCGAATGTGGGGCGAAAACACACACAAGTCCGGCGACAAATGTCACCGGAGTGCAATTGGAGGGACTGAAGGCCGAGGTCAATGAGGACGCCGAGGCTAACCGGTTGATAGCCCGGGTAAATTTTTTTAGAGAGACGCTTGACACATCTTCGATCTGAGCGAATAATGCGCGCCACTTGGCTACATAGCTCAGTTGGTTAGAGCATAGCATTCATAATGCTGGGGTCCGGGGTTCAAGTCCCTGTGTAGCCACCAAGTACCTCAACAAAGCCCGCCTCGTGCGGGCTTTGTTGTTTCTGGCTGTTCGTCACTAAAGCCGAATCCCATATCGCCGATAGCCATGTACTGCATCTCGCAGTGCACGGAGGCTATATGAAGAAGATCGCTATCGCTGGACTGGTCGCTCTGCTCTCAATCGTTTCACTTACCGCATCGGCGTGTCCTAAAGGAACGCACCCTTCCGGCGGAACGGGCTCTCACCACAAAGGCGGCACCTGCGTTTAACACTGGCAGGTCAGGCGCCGGGCCTCTTTGAGCGCGGCGCCTCCCCTCCGGGACGACGTGCAACCTTGCCTCGCGTCGCTCTGCATGAGCCTGCTCTCAAGCAGCCCGAAACGCCCAGACCACTTCCACCAGTCTGGCGGCAATCAGCAAGTACACCAGCGAAACGAGAACCTGAATGGCTACGTGATAACGCAGCTTGCCAAGCCTGCGAATGCCGTCGCTGACGTTCAGGAACATCAGGACCGCAGACACCCCAATCAGCCCCCATCCGGTTGCCCCGGCCACCAGTACACCAATGAACTGTTGATAATCCGCCCTCAATGCGCTGGTGCCCGCCGCGAATAACAGCGCACAGACCAGAAGATTCTTGATGTTGTCGAATATCTGCGTGCTGAAATCCTGTTCCAGCAGTGCTACATAGCGCGTCCAGATTTTCTGCATGACCCGGTGCCTGTTGGTCGGTGAACCTACAGCGTAGCGCGCAGCCGGAGCGCCCGCTGAATGTTGCCCCAGCGATCAGGAGGGCAACGTCAATCCGTGACAACCGTGCCCTTGTCCAATAGATTACGCCCCTCGAAACGCCCCGGGCCTTTCGCGCCTCAACCCCAGTTAACGAAGTAGTGGATGTTCAATGTCTGATTCCCATACCGATCCGGCTGCAATCCTCGCCGTGTCCTCCAAGCAAGCTTACGAAGAAGCCATCAACCTTTCGCAGCATGTGCCTCAGGCCAAGACCATCAGTGAGATGGTGCTGGATGCCTTCCAGAGCGCGAAAGAAAGTGATCAGATTCGCGATTTGCGCCTCGCCATTCGCCAGGCCCACGACCGATTCGATGACGATCAGGCTTACGAGCTGATGGGTCAGCTTAAACAGCTCAAGGATGCAGAAGCCGCCGACATGGCTGCGCTGGAAGACCTGAGCGCACGATTCCCGATCAGTCGGATTCTCTCCAGCTACAAAGATGACCCGAGCTTCCAGGAACTGGTCTACAGCCTTGCGCTGAAGGTGCTCAACCAGACGCATCAAGCGGTCAGCAACCCGAGCGGTGGCAAAAGCAAAGCAGCGCGGCCCAAGAAGGAAGCCGAGGTGTTTGTCATCAGCAAGGACGGCGCCAGCGTCACCCTGCCCCTGCGCACGCCGCGCTCAAAGGCCAGCGCCGATCGTGAAGCGTTCGAGTTCCTCGGCTTTGCTTTTGTCGGCGAGGGCGATGAGGCCGAGCTGCAGAGCGAAGTGTTTGTCGACAATAACGGCAACCAGCAGCCTGCCACGCGCAAGAACATCGTCAGCGCCATTCAACAGCAGACGGCATTTGAAGGATTTAGCGCGGTGCAGCAGTAAGAATCTGACAGCACACCTGGCAACCGGATCAGGTCAGCAACACGCTCAACGACAGGATCGGGTGGCGATCGCAACGCCATGATGTAACCTCAGGGGCTGGCCACCGCGGTGCCATCCGACTGTCACCGCCTTCAAGAGGTGTTGAGCAATGCAGATTCTTGGTGAAACCATCATCGGACAACGTTGTGTGCGCGGCGAGGCGGGAGAGGTGTTTGCGCTTGCAGCCGCCACTGGCGACCCCCTGACCCCCGCCTTTGGTGCCAGCACACTGGATGACGTCAACGCTGCGTGCGAACTGGCCGAGGCTTCCTTCGACAGTTATCGGCAGCTCAGTGACGACCAGCGCGCCAGCTTCCTTGAAGCCATCGCCCAAGGCCTGCTGGATCTGGGCGACGTGCTCACCGAGCGCGTCCATGTCGAGAGCGGCCTGCCCAAACCACGCCTTGAAGGCGAGCGGATGCGCACGGTCAATCAGCTCAAACTGTTTGCCAGCCTGCTGCGTGACGGCCGCTGGCACGGCGCCGTGGTTGATACGGCGCTGCCGGAGCGCCAGCCGCTGCCGCGCGCCGACCTGCGTCTGCGGCGAATCGGCCTTGGCCCGGTCGCCGTCTTCGGCGCCAGCAACTTCCCGCTCGCCTTTTCGGTCGCTGGCGGCGATACGGCTTCAGCACTGGCGGCCGGTTGCCCGGTCATCGTCAAGGCGCACCCGGCTCACCTCGGCACCAGCGAGTTGGTGGGCCGTGTGATTCAAAAAGCGGCGCGCGACACCAACATGCCGGAAGGCGTGTTCTCATTGCTGATCGACAGGGACATTGCCGTCGGTCAGGCGCTCGTCAGCCACCCGCTGATTCAGGCGGTGGGCTTCACCGGTTCTCGTCGCGGCGGGCTGGCGCTGGTCGCAGCGGCTCAGGCGCGTCCGGTTCCGATTCCGGTGTATGCCGAAATGAGCAGCATCAACCCTGTGTTCCTGCTGCCCGCCGCTCTGCTGGCCCGCGCCGACACCATTGCCAGGGGCTTCGTCGAGTCGCTGGTACTGGGCGCCGGGCAGTTCTGCACCAACCCCGGCATTCTGCTGGCGCTGGAGAGCGACGCGCTGGAAACGTTTGTGTCGGCTTCGGCCAAGGCACTGTCTGAAAAGCTGCCGACGACCATGCTGACGCCCAACATCCACGGCGCGTACTGCAACGGCCTGAATAACCTGCACAGCGCTCCGGGCGTTACGCTAGTGGCGGAGGGTCAAGAGGCCGAAGGTTCGTTCCAGGCGCGCCCGGCGTTCTTCCGCACCGACTCGGCCACGTTCCTGGCCAACCCTGCGCTGGAAGACGAAAACTTCGGACCGAGTGCGTTGCTCATCGTCTGCACCGATGTGGCCGATCTGCAGAAAGTCGCCGCCAGCTTCGACGGCCAGCTGACCGTCACCCTGCAATATGACGACGGCGACGAAGCCACGGCTCAAGCGCTAATGCCGATTCTTGAGCGCAAGGCGGGACGCATTCTGTTCAACGATTTCCCGACCGGTGTCGAGGTGAGCTACTCGATGGTGCACGGCGGGCCTTTCCCAGCGACGTCGGACAGCCGTAGTACCTCGGTGGGCGCGACGGCCATCGATCGCTTCCTGCGCCCCGTCTGCTACCAGAACGTGCCGGATGCGCTGCTGCCAGCTGCTTTGAAAGCCAGCAATCCGCTGGGCACCTGGCGACTGGTCAACGGTGAGCTGTCCAGGGACTGACCCGCTCAGCACCCTCCGCCGGCGATCCGCCACATGAAACGCAGCACCGTGCCCTCTTGATAGAGGGCACGGCCTGATAGACGAGCGAAGGGTCAGTCAGCCGATCGCGGCAACACCTTGCCATCAACCCCATCGCCGATGACCAGAAAATGCCCGCCCGCCACATGGTGAATGGTGCGCAGCTCGTCGTGCCCTTCAAAATGCCAGTGCCCTTCCGAAAAGACGCGCTCATCGGCCCACGCCGCCACCACTTCACCGATGAACAGGTCGTGCTGATTCTGATTGTGCGGCTCCGGTATCAGTCGGCACTCTAACCAGCCCGCGCAGCCTTCCAGCAGCGGCGCATCGACGTGGGATCCCGCGAAGGTTTCCAGACCGTAGGCCTTGAACTTGTCCAGGCCCTGCTCCTGCGAAATATCCAGCCCGGACGTCGAGCCGACCGTTTCAACGATATCGATCTGACTGAGGGTAGGCACGTTGATCACGAACGTACCGGAGCCTTCAAGCAATTGCCGCGTCCATACCGACTTGTCCAGAACGACGGTGACTTTTGGCGGCTGGAAATCCAGCGGCATCGCCCAGGCCGCCGCCATGATGTTGCGCTGCCCGTCGTGGGCGGCGCTGATCAATACCGTCGGGCCATGGTTGAGGAGGCGATAGCATTTGGCGAGCGGTACCGGACGCCGATGGGAAGCGGTCATGAAATCATCCTGGCTGGCTGAAATCAGCGAAAAATACAGGGTTTATCGGGGCGAGGGAACGCACGTGCCTCTGCCATGGAAAACTGTCGCCATCCTGAACCCTGTCCATTTCACCCTTTGCAGGCGCTCACAAAGGTGATGTAATACTATAACAAAGTATTTCAGGCGGTCCTTCTGTGAAACGCGCTACTCCGCTCCCCCCTTCCCTGGCAACTTCCGCGCTCGCCCAGTCCGCCGGCAAGCGCGTACTTATTTCATTGGCCATGCTGGTACTGCTGTGGATCGGCGTTGCATGGGCGGTGGCGATTCCATGAGTGCCGCCATCGACCTGCACAACCTGACGCTCACTTACGAGCGACGGCCAGCGGTGCATCATGCCAACGGTCGATTCGCCGCAGGCAGTCTGACGGCGATCGTTGGCCCGAACGGTGCCGGCAAATCCACGCTGATCAAAGCCATCGCCGGCACACTCAAGCCGGCCGCCGGGCGCGTTGAGCGCAATCAGCTGGCGACTCGGCACATCGGGTATCTGCCACAGGCGGCCGAGATAGACCGAAGCTTCCCGCTCAGTGTTGCCGACACGGTAATGATGGGAGCATGGCGCAGCATCGGGGCCTTTCGCGGCGCCTCGCGACAGCATGCGCAACAAGCCAGAGACGCGCTGGAAGCGGTAGGCCTGTCGGGATTCGATCAGCGCAGCATCAGTTCGCTGTCTTCGGGTCAGTTCCAGCGCGTGCTGTTTGCAAGACTGCTGTTACAGGACGCTTCGGTGATTCTGCTCGACGAGCCGTTCACGGCCATTGATGCACGCACAACGCGAGACTTGCTGCAATTGATCAGCAGGTGGCATGGCCAAGGCCGTACCGTGATTGCGGTGCTGCACGACATCGAACAGGTGCGCCAGCATTTCCCCAGCACGCTGCTACTGGCCAGAGAGATCATCGCCTGGGGCGACACCGTCGACATCCTCAACGACGATAACCTGCGACGCGCCAAGAACATGGCCGAGCACTGGAACCCTGATGCACAGCCATGCGACGCCAATGCGGAGCAGAAACTGTGACCCTCTATACCTTGCTGATCCAGCCCTTTGTCGAGTTCGGCTTCATGCGCCGCGCGCTGGTGGCTTGCCTTGCACTTGGCATCGGCTCCGGTCCCGTTGGCGTGCTGCTGATGCTCAGGCGCATGAGTCTGGTGGGCGACGCGATGAGCCATGCGGTCTTGCCCGGGGCCGCCGTGGGTTTTCTGTTTGCCGGCTTGTCGCTCCCGGCAATGGGCTTTGGTGGCTTGATTGCCGGGTTGGCCGTGGCGCTCTTGTCAGGCTTGGTCAGCCGCTACACAACACTGCGCGAAGACGCCAGCTTCGCCAGTTTCTATCTGACGTCGCTGGCCGCCGGCGTGCTGATCGTCTCGCTGCACGGCTCCAACGTTGATCTGCTGCACGTGCTCTTTGGCACCATTCTGGCCATCGACGATCAAGCCATTTTCATGGTGGGAGGCATCGCGTCATTCACCCTGATTCTGCTTGCGCTGATCTACCGCCCGCTGATTCTGGAATGCTTCGATCCAGGCTTCCTCCGCGCTGTGGGCGGCCGAGGCTCGCTGTACCACGTGCTGTTTCTGCTGCTGGTGGTGCTTAACCTGGTGGCCGGTTTTCAAGCGTTAGGCACGTTGATGGCGGTCGGCATGATGATGCTGCCCGCGACAGTCGCGCGGTTCTGGGCCCGCTCGCTGACCGGCATGATCGTCATCTCGACCGCCGTGGCCACGCTGTCCGGGTTCATCGGCCTGATCGTCTCTTACCACGCCAGTGTGGCTTCGGGTCCGGCCATCGTCCTCACTGCGAGTGCCTTTTACGGGTTCTCACTGTTCTTTGGGCGCAGCGGCTTTGTACGCCGCCTGTTCCCGAGGGTTCATCTGTCCGGCTGATCGCTCTCTTACCGCAAGGAATTCGCCATGAAACGTTTCACGCTTCTGACCGCCGCACTGGCGTTGTCGGGCCTGGCCAACTTCGCCCAGGCAAAAACCCTGGAGACCGTCGCATCGTTCACCGTGATCGCCGACATGGTGCACAACGTTGGCGGCGATCACGTGCACGTGACCTCGTTGATCGGGCCTAACGGTGATCCTCACGTCTATGAGCCAACCCCCAATGATGCCCAGGCGCTGAAGAAAGCGGATGTCGTGTTCGTCAGCGGCCTGCACCTGGAAGGCTGGCTGGATAGGTTGATCACAGCATCCGGTTACAAGGGTACGCCGGTCGTACTTTCCGACGGCATCATGACCCGCAGCATGGAAGAGGATGGCAAGAAAATTACCGATCCCCATGCTTGGAACAGCGCAGTGAATGGCGTCGTCTACGTCAGAAACATCATCAAGGCGCTGCAGAAGGCCGACCCTGACAACGCTGCCGACTACAAAGCGAACGGCGAGAAATACATTGCCCAGCTGCAGGATATGGACGCGTACGCACGGGCGCAGATCAGCGCCATCCCCGTCGCACAACGTAAAGTGCTGACGTCCCACGATGCCTTCGGCTATTTCGGCGACGCTTATGGGGTGACATTCCTTTCGCCGCTCGGGTTTTCAACCGAAACCGAAGCTTCGGCCGCCGACGTTGGCAAGCTGATCAACCAAATCAAAAAGGAACATGTCAGCGCCTACTTCTTCGAGAACTCCGGCGACCCACGCCTGGTGCAGCAAATCGCCAAAGCCAGCGGCGCGCACCCGGGCGGCGAGCTGTACGTCGAATCGCTGTCACCTGCGGACGGGCCGGCGGCAAGCTACGTGGCGATGTTTCGTTACAACGTAGACAAGCTGACGGCGGCGATGAAAGGCCAGTGAACAAGCGCGTGCGAGGGCTGAACTGACCTCTGCCACGCAACGCGCGCGGTGCAGGTCAGGGTCAGCGAACCGAATGCCGGGGCGTCGGTCAATCTGTAAGCTGAACATCCCGCCCAACTCGACAGGATGCCCCATGACCGCCCTCTCCTTCGCGCCTTTTCAGTCACTCGCTGAACGGTTGTTACCCCACACCGTTGCGGAGCGGCCGGACGGGTCCCACGACGTTTCGCATTTGCACCGGGTCTGGACCAACGTCTGCGCCATTCGCGACACTGAAGGCGGCGATCACCAGATCTTGCTCGCGGCGACCCTGCTTCATGATTGCGTGTCCGTGGAAAAGAACTCGCCCTTTCGCTCAAGCGCCTCGCGTCTGGCGGCCGCAAAAGCCACTGAGCTGCTTGCAGAAATGGGCTGGGACGAAGAGCGCACTCAAGCTGTCGCCCATGCCATCGAGGCTCACAGTTATTCGGCGAATATCACGCCAACGTCGCTGGAGGCGAAAATCCTCCAGGACGCCGACCGTCTCGACGCCCTCGGCATGGTAGGCGTGGCCCGGCTGTTCTACGTGGCCGGGCGCATGGGCAGCAACCTTTATGACCCCGCCGACCCGCAAGCACAGCAACGTGACCTGCAAGACAAGCGCTTCGCCGTTGATCACTTCAAGACAAAGATTTTCACCCTGGCGGACGGATTTCAAACCCCCACCGGCCGGCGCCTGGCGCAGATCAGGCACGCGCGGGCCCAGCGATTCCTGGCGGAGTTCATGGAGGAAATTGGCGCAATGTCATAAAGACATCACGGAACACCTCTATAACCATCTCTCCGGTAATTTCGTCGATGGGATGGATGGCAGTGAAAAGGTTATTGCGTGGTTTAGTCCGTCCGTCTTCAAAGCCTGCTTTTCTGCGCCGGTTCAAGATTACCCAGCGCCTGGTGTTGTGCTTCGGCATCACGGCATTGTTGCTGGTGGCGCTGGGAGTGTTCTGCCTGTTGCAGATGCAGAGCATCCGCGATCAGGGCGAAGCGGTTGAGAGTGGCTCGTTGCCCAGTATCGCCATGGCGGACGCGATCGCTATTGATCTGGTCAAGCTGCGCGGTGAGAGCGCCAGGCTGGTCGCCAATGCCGATGATCCCGGCACGGTGGTCACCAGCAAAATCAACATCGGGCAGCTGAAGAATGAGGTCGACAAAGGCTTCGCTGACTATCTCTCCCATGCCACCGACAGCACCGAGCGGGATTCGATCAAAGCGCTTCAAGACGCCTACAGCGCCTTTATGCCGGGGCTGCACGATGAAATCGCGATGATTGAACAGCGCAAAGTCGACGACGCTCGCATGCTGCTCAACACCACGCTGAGCCTGCAGGGCGATTTGATGGACATGCAGGTCCAGTTGCTGCGCGAGCTGAACAAGCAAAGCGCCGCAGCTGCGGTGAGTGCCGCCGGCGCGCGCTTCCAGCAGACCCGCATCATTGCCGTCAGCGCCATCGCGGTGGCGCTGATGTTGACGTTGTTGCTCGCATGGCGACTGAGCCTGAGCATCATCCGCCCGCTGCGTCAGTCGCTTCATATCGCCAGCACGATCGCACAGGGCGACTTGAGCCCGCAGCCGATCCCTGAAGGCCGGGACGAAACCGCGCAGCTGCTGAAAACCCTGGGCCAAATGCGCAGCAACCTGCACGACACGATCAATCAGATCTATGCCGCCGCTGGCCAATTGAGCCAGTCGGTGCAGGAAATGGGCGCAATCGCCGATGCCAGTGCCAGGAACCTGCAACTGCAGAATGACGAAATCGAGCAGGCGGCGGTTGCGGTGAACCAGATGAGTCAAGCGGCTGGCGAGGTCGCTGATAACGCCACCAGCACATCGAGCGAATCAAAGGCTTCCAACGAAGCCGCTGCTCACGGGCGTTTGCGCCTCACCGGAACAATCGATTCGATCCGGGAGCTGACCGATAACGTGTTGAGCTCCTCTCAACAGGCCGACGGCCTGGCCGAACGAACGTTGAGCATCAGCAAGATCCTCGAAGTCATCCGCGCCATCGCCAACCAGACCAACCTGCTTGCACTGAACGCCGCCATTGAAGCGGCACGCGCGGGCGAAGCAGGTCGTGGTTTCGCGGTGGTGGCTGATGAAGTGCGCTCCCTCGCACAACGCACCAGCGCCTCGACGAGCGAAATCGAGACTTTGATCAACGGTGTGCAAAAGAGCACCCAAGACACCGCGCAGACCCTGCGTATCACCGCAGCACACGCCAATCTCACCCTCGAGCAGGCCGCAGCGACCAGTGAGGCGCTGACCGTGATCATCAGTTCAACCTCGACCATCAGCGACCGAAACGTATTGATCGCCAGCGCCGCCGAGCAACAGGCCCAAGTTGCCCATGAAGTGGATCGCAACCTGAGCAGCATTCGCGACCTGTCCACGCAATCGGCATCGGGCGCTCAACAAACGACCGTGGCGAGTAACGCGCTATCGATGCTGGCGACGGACCTGAACACCATGGTTCAACGGTTCGTGCTGTGATGTGGATTCAAGCGCGAGCGCCATTGCCCGCCGAGTCTGTCGATTGCCGTGGGTGGCTCCGGCGCGCGGAGTACGAGAAACCCTCCTCTGGAAATATTTCATAACGAGCCATCCAGCCCATTCCCAGTCCTGAGCAAGTGTTTCATCATCGAAACACCACCCACACGGCTGGGTGACCACGCCAACAAGGACATGAGCATGAAACACACCGCTGCATTGAGCATCGCCCTCTCCGCCTTGACGTTGAGCTTCGTCGCTCAAGCCGACGTCGACGTCAACCTGGGGAGCAAGGAACGCGTCACACGCCTGTTTGCCTACCCCAACAATTGCAACGTCATCTGCTTTCGCAACTGGACGCTGGAGCAAACCGTCGAGCATTACCTGACGCAAAGTGTGCAGCGTGATGGTTACACCGCCGCCAAGGTTGCTGTGCATAACGACAATGACGTTATGCATGCCGCGATCAGCGGTGTGCCGGACGGTTACAACAAGCCGCTCGACGCTTTGCTGGCCGCGGGGGACCTGGCCTACGCTGGGGCGAGCAAGCTCAATGCTGATGGGAAATTTGCCTACAATTGGTCGCTGTTTTTACCGCTGGGCATGGCGCTGGAAAACCGCAAGAGCGTCGAGCTGCTGCACTTCCCGCCAGACTATTCACTGACACAGGCTCAGGACTACCTGTTTTCGGCAACCACGGATCGCTGGGCCGCGCTGCTCACCGATAACGGTATCCCGAAGGAGCAAACCCCCGCTTACCAGACGATCATCGACATTGCACCCATCGCTGCGCCCGCGAACGCCGGCAAGGACCTTGAAGGCGTGTACAGCTACTTCACCGATTACCAGACCACGATGGTCAAGCAGCTGACGCAAACCGGAGCGGGCGCGTCTCTGCCGATGGTAGCGTTCGGCGCTCCAGTGCGAGCATGGCTCAAGCAGCAATACAACGTCAGCGTTCCAGTGCTGGGCCTGGCCAATATAAGCCCGGTCAGCGGGCAAAGCGTCGCCGTGCTGGGCTCGAATCATCCCAGCTACATCTGGAATGCGGCAGACAAAAACAATTACGGCGGTGATCAAACCAAGGCTGATGAGGCGGGCTTGAAAGTCATGGGCCAGGACCTGAGCGCAGCGTGCTGGCAGGCCGGTATGGGGCAGAAGCCGACGAATGATCCCGCAGCGCTGCTGAAACAATGCACCACGAACTGGCAGGTGACCCACAAGGTTGAGACCTGCACGTTATTCTTCACGACGGTGCGCAATATGACGCCTGACCAGGCGGCAGCGAAATGCCGCACGGGTGAAGTGTCCCGCCAGATCAAGCAGCTGCAGAAGCCGCTGCCCGAGATGAAGCAGGCCGCGCTCTAACGCCTTCACCTCTGTAGAAGCGCGCCTGCCCGCGAACGCGATTTACCAGGCACCGTGGTGATATCTGGAAGAATGCATTCGCGGACACGCTCGCCTCTACAATCTGATGGGCGCTTGCCCTACTCGATCACTCCCCCTGCGGACGCAACCGATACTGCGGCGGCAGTTGCTCCGGGCCGCTGATCGTCGTATTCAGACTTTTCCAGCGTCCATCCTTGATCCCGTAAATGCAGCCGTGAACCGACAGCTTCTGACCCCGATGCCAGGCGTTCTGAACGATGCTGGTATGACCCACGTTGGCCACCTGCTGAATCACGTTCAGCTCACACAAGCGGTCGACCTGCTCTTCCTCGGTCGGCAGCTTGGCCAGCAGCTCACGGTTTTCGTAGTACAGATCGCGGATCGTGCGCAGCCAGCCGTCGATCAGGCCGAACTGGCGATCCTGCATTGACGCTCGCACGCCACCGCACCCGTAGTGGCCGGTGACCAGGATGTGTTTGACCTTCAGCACGTCGACTGCGTACTGAATCACCGACAGGCAGTTCAGGTCAGTGTGCAGCACGACGTTCGCCACGTTGCGATGCACAAACAGGTCGCCTGGCAGCATGCCGACGATCTCATTGGCGGGAACACGGGCGTCCGAACAACCGATCCATAAGAATTCCGGTGTCTGCTGGCGTGCCAGCTTGGCGAAAAACTCGGGGTCTTCTTCCTTGATGGCAGCTGCCCAACGTTCGTTGTTGTCGATCAAGTCTTGTAGTTCGTTCATGCGGTGATGCCTCAGAGATGATGCTCAGCTATGACTGGAGCTCGGCGCTTCAGGTCACGCCCGGATTGCACGACGGTTTGACCATGGTGATCTGCAAGCGGATGGAATCTTCACCACGCCGGTCGGTCCACCCATTAAGACCGACCCTATTGAGGATTTGCCATGAACGATTCACGCCGTCCATTCGATGCCACTCAGCCTGAGCCCATTGATGACAACGAAGACCGCATGGGCTCGATGGAAGAGCTCAACTTCAACGACAACAATGAGCCCAGCGGCCGCATCGGCGATGTCATTCCTGAAGAAGAGCTTGATGCGTACCTTCCTGACGAACGCGTCCGTGAGGCAGGCCTGACGGGCGCTTCGACCGATGACCATAACCCAACCGACGACGACATGAGCCCGGAAACACTGATCAGGGAAGACGGCGCGCGCTCCCCACGCGAAAGCGGAGAAGGCGGGCCAGCCGATCAGGACCTGAGCATCGTCGATGAAGATGACGTGGGTGGTGGCGATGGCCTGGACGAGGAAGAAATGGCGATCATCGACCCGCTCGACGGCAAGCCTGGTATTTGATCACTGCGCAAGTAAGACAAGCCCGTGGAAGCTTATGCCAAGCTTCCACAGTGGCCTCGCGTTATTCGAACAACGTGCAGGCCATGACCAGCGCGTCTTCGCGCCCACCTACGGCGGGGTAGTAATCCCGCCGCCGACCAATTTCATTGAATCCATACCGCTCATACAGACGGTAGGCCGAGCGATTGCTGTCCCGCAGTTCGAGAAAACACTCTCGCCCATTAAGTTCATAAGCGCGTTTCATCAACTTCTCCAGCAGCAGCAACCCCAGCCCCCTGCCCTGACTCTCTGGTTTCACCGTGATGTTGAGCAGGTGCGCTTCATCGATGATCACATTGATCACCCCATGCCCGACCTGCTGACTGCCTTCGAACATCAGCCAGACTTCGTACGACTTGAGCGCATCGAGATAGATGCCGCGGGTCCACGGGTGGCTGAAAGCCGCGTACTCGATCTTCAACACGGCATCCAAATCAGCTTCGGTCATGCGGCGAAACGTTACGGCATCATTCATTTTCGGTTTTCCAACGGCCCATCAATTGACGCATGGCGCGCCACGCTTCGGCTTTGCGCTGCGGCTCGTCCATCAACAGTTCCAGACCCGGTAACGCCCAGGCCAGGCCCAGGCCGTCCACCTGGAGTTCACGATTGTAAGCCTCGGCATCCGCTTCAGCCGCAAAGCGCAAAGCGGGAAGTCCGATCAGCCACAGACAGGCGCAGGGCTGCTCCTCGACACGGGCGTACAGAAAGCCCTGTACGAAATCCCGCGCGGCGTCAGGCCCCTGATCCATCTGCCCGCGTACCAACAGTGGCCAACGCACAGGCTCGCCGATGATTTGAGGGCTGTCCGGCAACCCGGCGGCGCGCAACATGTCTTTGAGCAACAGATAGGAAGGGTCACGACTTTGGAAGGGCTCGCCGGTGACCAATTCCACCAACAGAAGGCAATTTCCTGAGCGCAGCAACTGCAGCGCAAAACGCGGCGGTGGCGTTACCGGCGCCTTGACGACAGGCGCAGCGTCTTCTTCCTGCACTGGCTTTGGCGCTGGCTTGGGAGTGCTGGACGGGCGGGGAATGTCGATCTTTGGCCGCTCGACCGTACGTGCAACGGGCGTGGCCATAGCGGCGGGCGACTCGCGTTCCGGCGCACGAGGCGCCTGTGCCTGCACCGCTGGAGCAGGCTCGTCCATCATCGGAGCAATGGGTGCAAGCAGCTCCGGACGCGACGGTGCCGCGAAGGGCAGTTCGGTGCGCGGCAGCCAGCTGACCACCTGCATGGCGGTCAGATAAGCGCGACGACGAGGCTCGTTGAGCAAAGGTCAGCTACCTGTGGATAAAGTCAGGCGCAAGATTCTACAGGCCTTCGACGTTTCCCGCCGCTGTTGATCGACTGAGGGTGAAAAACCGAACCGGCGATGCAGTACAATCGCCGCTTTTATTTGCCAGTCAGCGACCATCCAATGATCGAACCTAAGCGCGTACTGCGCGCCCTTGCCGAACACTGGGCGCTTCTCGAGCCCTTGTGCGAGCACTTCGACCAGGGCACTTTGAGCCTGAGCGAGCTGCGCCTGCAACTGGCGGCACAGCAACTGGAAAGCACCCCGCAGGACATCACCAGCCTGCTGGACGTCTGGATTCGCCTCGACATCCTCGTGCCCGTCGCAAAGAGTCCGAACCGGTTCGAGCTGAACGCGCAGATCCACGACTTTCTGTCTTATCTGCGCCGCGAGCATCGCCTGGGCCTGTGTCTTGAAATCGAAGCCTATCTGCGTCACCTCGAACGGCTGGCCGGGTATATACAGGAAGCCTTCGACGCCAGGGATGCCAGTGACCTTGCCCGCCAGCTTCGTCTGCTCGACATGCGCGTGCGTGATGTCCTGAAAAAGCTCGCCAACGACGAACAGGCACTGGTCGCTGTGGCCGAGCGTGCCAAGACCAGCGATCGGCAGATTCCGCTGCGTCAGCGCTACGCTGAAGTGCTGGCGACGTGGGATGAATACGTCGAACCGATGATCCAGCTGGTAAACGCCGATGGTGCCTTTGAACAAGGCGTGCGCAAGGTCGAGAACGTTCTGCTGCGCATGCTCACCGACCAGCAACGTCTGGGCCATCTGGTTGACGACGATATGCTCCTGCGCACCCATGCGCGCATTCTGGAAATGCAGACCAGCGCGCAGCTGACCTTGCGCCATGCGCGCGAGCTGCTGCTGCCGCTGCGCGAGGAAGCACGTCGTCATAACGCCGTGACGCGTGGAGCGGCGCTGGCACTCTCCGCGATCCGCCGCCGGGGGCTTGATGCCGTACCGCAAGCGGCCATGCCCATGTTCACACGTCCGCAAAGCACCTTCCTGGGCAGCGCCAATCAGGTTGAAGCCTACGTGTACGCCTTGGCTCGATTTGAACCCAAACCGGCGCGCTTCCCCAAGGCCAATATCAGTCGCAAGGGTGAGCCTGCGCGTGCGCCGCGTACGGTCAGGGAAATGGTCGAGCGCTGTGAAGACGCCCTGCCGATGCCCGATCTGATGATCTGGCTTCTGGAGCAGGAGCCCACCGGCGCGACTGATGAGCTGCTGTACTGGTTTTCGCGCTTGTCGCGCGATAAACGCTTCAAGCGTGAGCGCCTGGAGCGCCGCGAGTACCTGACCCAGGAACACAGCGTCAGCTTGCGCTCGTTCGCCCTGCTCTCGAGCAAAGACGCCATTCCAGAGAATTCCGAGGGCACCGCCCATGCATCTTGATCTATCCGAAATGACCCAGCTGGCGCCGATTTTCCGCGAGCTCTTCAAGGGCTATCACGTCAGCCGCCGCGACCCCGAGCTGTACGCTCAACTGTCCAATCTTCAGGACCAGTATCGCGGCCTGTTCAAAGCGCTTGGCTTCGAATTGGTCTGCGACACCCGTGGCTTCTACTACTTCGTCCCTGATCTGGCCGCTGCGCAGGTCAACAAGACGGCTCAACGTCTGGCGCTGTTTACCTTCATCCTGGTTGAACACCTTGCCGACCAGGGCCGCGACCCCGTTGCCGTGCTCGATGGCGGCAGCCTGGGCCGTGACGAACTGCCCTCGCTGCTGGAAAAGTACCGCGACCTGTTCCTGCAAGCAGAAGTGCAGACTCAGGAAGAGCTCGAAGAAAAGATCATGCGCCGTATGACGCAGTTGGGCTTTGCCGCCGAGGAAGTCGGTATCTACCGGTTCCTGCCGCCGATGCACCGCTTCCTTGATGTCTGCCTCTCGGTGCAACAGGACCGTGATCTGGCGGCCAGCCTGCACAGCGCTCTGCCGTTACCGGCGCCTGTGCTCATCGATGAAGACAGCGATGAACGCCTGCTGGAGACCGACGATCCGCTGGACCTCGCCGAATTCGATGAACCTGTCGAAACCGAAGAGCAAGCGCTCGCCCGAGCAATCGCCGAAGAAAAGGAGCATGAAGCATGAGCCAGGAACGCTATGGCATACGCCGCTTTGCGCTGCTGAACACTGCCGGCTACAGCCTTGGACTGTTCCCGCTTGAACATCCATTGTCGGTCTACGGCGCAAATAACCTGGGCAAAAGTGCCTCGATCAATGCCCTGCAGTTTCCAATTCTGGCGCGCATGTCGGACATGAGCTTCGGCAAATACAGTCTGGATCAATCGCGCCGCTTTTATTTCGCGTCCGATACCAGCTACATCCTGGTAGAGGTCTCGCTTCCGCACGGCCCGCACGTCATTGGCGTGGTCGGTCGCGGCCCCGGCGGCGGCTTCGGGCACCAGTTCTTCGCCTATGCAGGCAAGCTGGATCTTGAGCACTACCAGAAGAACGACACCTGCCTACGGCAGAAAGAGTTGTTTGCCAATCTTGAAAGCCAAGGCCTGAAAGCCTATGAGCTCAAGCCGGACGAATTGCGCCGACTCTTGGTCGGGGGGCACACGTCAATTCCGCTGGACCTGACGCTGATCCCTCTGCGATCAACCAGCGAGCAAAGTCTGAAGACCTTCCGCGCGCTGTTCATCAACCTGCTGCACATGCGTGAAATCACCGCTGCCAAGCTCAAACAGCTGTTCCTCGACGCGTTCGAGCACAGCTTGCGTTCTGGTAGCGTGGACTACATCGCTGCGTGTGAAGAAGCCTTCCGCGATGTGCGACGCATGGAGCAGGACTACAACGCTCTGGTGCTCGCCGGGCCGCTCGTCGAAGCTCTTGCCAACGGCGTGAGACAGCGCGACATCTTGCGCGGGAAGTTGCATCGCCTGTCGCCGCTGCTCGACTCACTGCTTGGTACCTGGCAGGACTACTCCAATGCCCGCAAGGAAGAACTGGTTATCCAGAGCGAGCATTACCGTAACGAGCAGGATTCTCTGCAGAACGATCAGCGCGGCGGCACCCAGGAATTGATGCGCCTGGAGCGCGAAATCAGCAACATCCAGCGCTGGATTGGCGAGCTAGCGGTTTTGAAAAACCGCTTTGCGCTCGTTAATGATGCCAAAGTTCTGGAGCAGCAGTTATTGGCTGCCAAGGACGCCCATGACGAGCTGGCGGGTGCACTTGCGCAGTCTCGTCAGTTCAGCGCCGAAGATCTGGATGAGCGCCTCCGCGATCTGGAAAAGCGCTTGAAGTCAGTCAAGCAACAGCTCGATCACGCCGACAACAACAGCTACGCCCGCCTGCGCGAGGAGTTCTCACAACCTGATGTCGAGCGCTTGATGCGCCTGTTTAACAGCGCGCTGTTCAGTCTTCCATTGGGTGAACAAGGTATCGCGCTGGATGATGGCGGCGCATGGGTCAAATCCCTGGAAGCGATTCTCGATGGATTCAAGGGCGAGCGCTTTGAGGTGCCAGGGCTGAGCGTCAACCTGTCGAACATCGAGCCTCCTGCCCTCCAGGCCCTGGCGGATCGCGCAGCGTTGCGCGATCAGAAAGAGCGGCTGGAGAAAGAACTCAAGCAGCTGAAAACCCAGCAAGCCGTGGCAGCGGATCGGGCCGCAAGCAAAACCCAGACTGAAGCGCTGTACCAGCAGGTACTGGATGCACAGAAGGCGCTTGAAGACTTCCGTCGCGCTCAAACGCTGAGCGCCGAAGAAGGCGAGAAGCTTGAGCAACTGGCGCAGATGGAAGCGGCTCAGGATGAGCTCAAACGCTCCAGCGATGCCTTTACCGAGCGCGTACAGCAGCTGTCCGCCAAGTTGCAGTTGGTGGGACGGCAGATTGGTGATCTCGAATCCAAGCAGCGCACCCTGGATGACGCTTTGCGTCGTCGACAGTTGCTCCCCGCTGATCTCCCCTTCGGCACGCCGTTCATGGAGCCGGTTGATGACTCCTTGGAAAACTTGCTGCCGCTGCTCAACGACTATCAGGACAGCTGGCAGGGCTTGCTGCGCTGCGATGGTCAGATCGAGGCACTTTACGCCCAGGTCCGCTTGAAAGGGGTGGCGAAATTCGACAGCGAAGACGATATGGAGCGACGTCTGCAGCTGCTGATCAACGCTTATGCCCATCGTACCGATGAGGCACTCACCTTAGGCAAGGCGCGGCGCGCTGCGGTCACCGATATCGCCCGGACATTGCGTAACATCCGCAGTGACTACGACAGCCTTGAGCACCAGTTGGCCTTGTTCAACCGAGAGATCAACCGCCGGCAGGTCTCTAACCTTGAGAGCTTCCGCATCGTGCTGGCGCCCAATAAGGAAGCCTTGAAGCACATCGATCAAATTATCCACAGCGCAGGTCAGTATGAGGAAGGCGAGACCCTGTCGGTCTTTGACCTGAGCCAGAGCGCCGAACAAGACAACAAAAATGAGGAAGCCAAGGAATACCTTGCGCGGCTGGTAGCGGCGAATCACAACCAGCTCGGGCTTAAAGACTTGTTTGAACTGGGGTTCGAAATCACCAAGGTAAATAGCCAGCCGGTCATTCACACCGATATCGACGGTGCCGCCTCGAACGGCACCACCATGACCATCAAAGCCCTGACCAACATGTACCTGTTGCTGCATTTGATGGACCGCGAGCAGGCGGGGCGCATTCGCCTGCCCTACTACCTCGACGAAGCTGCCGACATCGATGAGAAAAATCAGGCAGCTCTCTTGGAAACCAGCTTGCAGCTGGGTTTCGTTCCAATCCTGGCCAGCGTGAAACCTCAGGTCTCTGCCCATGTGGCGATTGATCTTGAGGGAGGCAGTGGTCCTGCTGGCATCTACATCGACGAAGCTGACTGGAAGTACATCCAACGTCGTGATGAGGCTGCCGTAGCTCGGCCGACTGAGTCAGTAGAAACCGTTAGCGACTAAGCTCGATATGTTGAGCGAAGAAAGCCCTGCAGCGATGCGGGGCTTTTTTATGGGCGCTGTGCCGTCCTTTTTGCATGGCCGCGACATCAGCAGTGCGCGCTTCATGCCAGCCTCTGAGCAGCCTTAGGCCGCGAAGCCAGCCTTCTGGAGACTCGTGAGTTGGCATGGCCTGCCAGCAAGACCCCGCAGGCCAGAGCGGCACGTGCGCTAAACCATATCAAGCTTAATCGCGCGCAAAAACAAAACCCCATCTGCGTAAGCAGATGGGGTTCTGGAATTTAATCTTGACGA
>NZ_JARVSX010000012.1:0-135001 GCF_030208975.1 Pseudomonas sp. ME-P-057 | reverse complement strand
CGCCCAAAGCCTGACAGCCACACCCCGCGCCGACGATGGCAGCACCAAGCCCGAGGTGGCGATTGACTCATCGGCCCTTGGCGGGATGTACGCCGGGGCGATCAAGCTGGTGGGCACCGAAGCCGGTGTGGGCGTGAAGCTGGACGGCACGCTGGCGGCCAGTGGCGGGGATATTCAACTGGATGCCAATGGGCGCCTGAGCATGGCTCAGACGGCCGCCACCGGTAACGTCAGGGTTACGGCGCAGAGCGTCAATCTGGCTGACAAGGTTTACGCTGGCACAGCGCTGGAGGTGCAAACCCAGGGCGATCTCACCAGTAGTAAAAGTTTGGCAGCACGCGACCGCATCGCACTCTCCAGCGGCGGTACCTTGACCAACCGCGACATTATTGAAGCCGGCGTCAACAGCGATAACACCCGCAACGCAACGGGCGATGTGAGCCTGCGTGGCAAGGCCATCAATAACAGTAGCGCCAGCGTCATCGCCAGCCGTGCGTTGACTGTGGATGCCCAGACCCTCAACAACCAGGGCGGTACCCTGAGTGCAAAGCAGCACGTACAAATCAACGCCACCTCGGTCGACAACCAGAACAAAGGACGCATTCTCAGTAACAACAGCCTGAATATCACGGCTGGCAGCCTGCAGAACACCCAAGGTGGGCTGGTTACCAGCGATGGCGCACTGACCGTGTCCGCAGGCGATGTGCAAAACCGTGGCGGTGAACTCACCAGCCTTGCCACTGCAACCCTGACAGCTGCCACTTTGGATAACTTCACCGGCCTGATCACGGCTGGCAAGGCGTTGAGCCTGAATGTCGATGCCCTCAACAATCAGAACGGGCTGATCACCAGCCAAGGCACTGTCGCCGTGGCCGGCAATAGTCTGGACAACCGTCAGAAAGGCCTGGTCGCCGGTATCGGCGGCGTGCAGGTCACCGTGGCCAACACGGACAACCGCAACGGCGAGTTGTCGAGCCAGGCGAGCGTGTCGGTCACCGGCACGCAGCTGGATAACAGTGACGGCGGGCTGGTAGTCGCCGGTAGCGGCTTGAACCTGACTGTCGATCAATTGCTCAACCGCAACCAAGGGCTGATCAGCAGCGAAGGGCTGCTGAGCGTGACGGCGGGCACTCTGTCCAACCGCGCAGGTACGCTCTCGAGCGCCGGCCCGCTAACCATCAGCACGCGCGGCGCTGTGGACAACCAGGGCGGGCGACTGGTGACCGACGGCAGCCTGAACCTGACCAGCGCAAGCCTGGACAATAGTCAGAACGGCACGCTGAGCGCGCGTGATTCTGCGCAGATCACCACGTCCGATCTGAACAACCAGCAAGGCGGCCAGTTGACCAGCGCCGCCAGCATGACCCTGGAACTCAAACGTGGGCAGTTCAACAACCAGGGCGGGCTGATCAACGCACCGCTGCTGATGCTCAACAATCTCAAGGATGTGAACAACCAGGGCGGCGAGATCTCCAGCAGCCAGGCGTTCACCCTCACTGCCGACAACCTCGACAACAGCGCCGGTAAAGTGCTCGGCAGTACCGCCCTGACCCTGCGCATTGGCCGCGCCCTGGCGAACGTGAAGGGCATGATTGCCGCTGCCTCGGTGGACGCTCAAGCGGCCAGCCTCGACAACAGCGGCGGTACTGTCACCAGCCGTGGCGATACCCTGCTCAACGTTTCCGGCCAACTGGTCAATCGCGATGAGGGCCTGCTCAACGCCGCTGGGACCTTGACGCTTAACAGCGCGTCTCTGGACAACACCGGTGGCCTGATCACCACCGCAGGCAACCTGAGCATCACTCACCTGCGCGACCTGACCAACACCGGCGGCGAAATCTCCAGTGCGCAAACCCTGAACCTGAACGGCCGCACCCTGAACAACAGTAACGGCAAGTTGATCAGCAATAACCTGCTGGTGCTCAATGCCGACTCTCTGATTAACCAGAATGGCCTGATGTCCGGCTGGCAAGGCTTGACCGTCAGCGGCGCGAACCTGGACAACCGCAACAACGGCACACTGTCGAGCCGTTATGGCGACCTCAATGCCACGCTGACCGGCAGCTTGCTCAACAGCGGTGCGGGTGCGCTGGTCAGCCAGAAGGCGCTGACCATTAATGCTGGCGAGCTGGATAACAGCGCCAATGGCGTACTGTCCAGCGCCGCCGGCCAGACCCTAACCGTGGGCGGTTTGCTCAACAACGCCCAAGGCGGCGTGATCGACAGCGCTGCGGCGCTGAGCCTGAACGCACAGAACCTGGATAACACCGCCGGCAGCATCAGCGGCGGTGCCGCCACCACCCTCGACCTGTTGGCGACGCTGACCAATACCAACGGCAAATTGGGCAGCGGTGGCCCGCTGCTGATCAGCCGTGCCGCTCAGATCAACAACCAGGGCGGTCAACTCGCCAGCCAGGGGCTGCTGACCGTGATGACCGGTGGCCTGGACAACCGCAACCGCGGCACGCTGGCCGCCAACGACCGCCTGAGCATCACCGCCGGTGGCCTGGTACAGAACGGCAGCGATGGCCTGATCTACAGCCAGAACGCTGACCTCAAGCTCAGCGCCAACCGGCTGGACAACGGCAAAGGCGCTGTGCAAAGCCAGAACGGCCTGACCCTCGACGTGGCAGACGCCATCGACAACCAGAGCGGCAAACTGATCGCCCAGGCCGGCGACCTGAATGTCAACGCCGCCAGCCTCGACAACCGCGGCGGCACCCTCGCCAGCCTCAAGGCCTTGCTCCAGACCCGCGTCGTCGGCGTGCTGCGCAACGGCTATGACCTCAACAACAATCGCCAGGGCGGCGTGATGCAGGGGCAGACCCTGGACCTGCAGGCCGGCGCCGTGGACAACTATGGCGGGCGCATTTCCGCCCAGGACGGCAACGGCCTGGTCACCACCGGCAATTTCGACAACCGCAACGGCGGGCTGTATGCCAAAGGCTTGATGCGCGTGGTCGGGCACGACTTCGATAACAGCGGCGACAACGATGGCCAGATTGCCGCCGGGCAGATCGATCTCGACCTGAGCGGTGCACTGAATAACCGCCTGGGCATCATCGAAAGCGAATCCACTCTCAACGTCCGCGCCGCCAGCCTGGATAACCAGACCGGCCGTCTGCGTGCGCTGGGCAACTCCGGCACTACCAAGTTCGCCATTGGCGGCCTGTTCGATAACCGCAACGGCGTGCTGGAAACGGCCAATACCAACCTTGCACTGAATGCCGGCAGCTTGCAGAACCTCGGCGGTAATGTGCTGCACGTGGGTACCGGTAACTTTGGGATTGCGCCTGCCAACCTCAACGACGTCGGCGGCAGCCTGGTGACGCGGGGCGACCTGACCATCACCCAAGACAACTGGACCAACAGCAGCGTCATCCAGGCCGGGCAACTGACGGTCAACGTCAACACCCTCGACCAGACAGCGACGGGGCAATTGCTCGGCGCGCGGCGCTTTATCGGCAACGGCGGCAACTGGACCACCAACGGCCTGATCGCCAGCGACGGCGACCTCGACCTGACGTTGAGCGGCGCCTTGAACAGCACCGGACGCATCAGCAGCCTGGGTGCATTGAACCTCACTGCCGCGCAGGCGAATTTGAGTGAGACCGCCAGCATCGCCGGTGGTGGCGTGACCAGTGCAACCATCAGCGGCGTCCTGAACAACCGTGGCCGCCTGACCTCGGCAACCGACCTGCTGATTAACGCGGGCACGCTGAACAACTACGCCACTCTGGGCAGCGGGCAAAACCTTACTGTCACCGCCGGCGCGTTGCTCAACGACCACGGCCTGATCTTCAGCGGTGCTGACATGAGCCTGCGCGTCGCGTCGTTGAACAACAGCTACGGCGACATTTACAGCATGGGCAACCTGAGTGTTGATCGCGACGGCAAGGGCGGGTTGGCCGACAGCATTATCAACAGCTCGGCGAGCATACAGAGTGATGGTGACCTGAGCCTCGCAGCGGCAGTGATGCGAAACGAGCGCGCGGTGCTGACGACCAACGACGGGGGCATCTATACCGCTTCCATCACCGAAATGCCGTGCCGGCGGGGTGCCGATTACGCTGGCGACTGCGACGGTGGGAAGGTCAACCACTTGTGGGAGGTGGTGCAGCGCGACAAGCTCGAAGTCCTCCAGGCCAGTGCGGCATCGCTCATCAGTGCGGGAAGAAACATCACCCTGACCGGTGGCCAGTTGCTCAATTCAAGCAGCAGCATCGGCGCCGCCGGCATGATCAACATCACGGTTAACAACCTGACCAACACGGGCATCGAGACTGGCGAAACCGAAACCTGGCGCTTGTTCCGCTCCGAGCGCACCCGCGATGCGAGCGACTGGTATGCGTTGGCGGCAGACTTCAATCGAAAGTACTCGGTGGGTGGCGCCGCCTACAACCCCAACGATCTGGGTGGCCTGGAAGCCGCCATGGCAGCTTTCATCGGCACCACTGAAAAGGAAAGCGTCTCGCTGCGCCGTGTCACCAAAATTGCGACCGGCGACCAACGTTACGCCGGCATCATCCAAGCTGGCGGCGCGGCCACTGTCATCACCCATAACAACATCGATAACACCGTGGTGCGTCCTGGCTATACCTATGTGGGCGCTGGCGCCAAAACGGGTACCGATGCTACAGGCGCCAGCGGCGCTACCGGTTACTCGACCCGCATCACCCTTAACCAGCAATTACCTCCTGATCTGGCCCAGCAGCAGATCAACCCGCTGAGCTTGCCCGGCTTTACCTTGCCCAGCGGGCAGGGCGGCCTTTTCCGCCTCAGCGGTCAAAGCGCCAGCGCGCCCGCCAGCACTGCGCCTCAGGGCTGGACCCTGAGTGGCGGCACCGTTGACCGTGCGCCGGCCAGTGCCCCGATCGTACCCGGCAGCAGCACATCGGCCGACGGTGTAGTCATCAATCGCGTGCAAGGGCTGCCGGACAGCCAGTTCGTCTCCAACCCGCAGAAATACCTGATCGAAACCAACCCTGCGCTGACCAACCTCGGTCAGTTCCTCAGTTCCGATTACCTGCTGTCCAAACTGGGCTATGACCCGGACCAGGCGCAGAAACGTCTGGGTGATGGTTTCTATGAACAACGCTTGATCCAGCAGGCCATCATCGCCCGCACCGGCCAGCGCTTCATCGATGGTATTACCAGCGATACGGCGATGTTCCAGTACCTGATGGACAACGCAATCGGCAGCAAGCAGGCGCTTAATCTGTCGGTGGGCGTGAGCCTTACCGCCGAACAGGTCGCCGCCCTGACCCACGACATCGTGTGGATGGAAAACGCCACCGTTGCCGGCCAGCAAGTTCTGGTGCCGGTGCTCTACCTGGCCCAGGCCAACAACCGCCTGGCGCCAAACGGCGCGTTGATCACCGGCAGCGATCTCAATCTGGTGTCCGGCACCGACCTCAACAACGTCGGCACCCTGCGCGCCACCAACAACCTGGCCGCCAGCGCCGGGCGCAACATGGTCAACAGCGGCCTCACCGAAGCCGGCAACCGACTCGACCTTCTCGCCGGCAATAGCCTGACCAACCGCGCCGGCGGCATCATTGCCGGACGAGACGTCAGCGTGGGTGCGATCAGCGGTGACGTGCTCAACGAACGCAGCGTAACCAGCCACCAGAGCAGCAGCGGCTACCGCACCGAACGCACCGACTTCGTCGACAACGCCGCGCGCATCGAAGCCGCCAACACCCTGACTCTCCAAGCCGGGCGTGATGTCAACAGCACCGGCGGCGCCCTGAAAAGTGGCGCGGACACCCGGATACAGGCAGGGCGCGACGTAAATCTGGCTACCGCCGAACAGCGCACTGCCAGTAGCGTCGGCACTCGCTCACGCAGTAGCAGCGTTGCCCAGTACGGCACCGTTGTGGAGGCGGGGCGAGACTTCCAGGTTGTGGCCGCGCGGAACATCAGTGCGATTGGCAGCCGGTTGAATGCAACGCGTGATCTGGCGATGGCGGCCAATGGGAATTTGAACTTGGCTTCGGCGGCGAATGAACAGCATTCGGCCTTTAACTCCAAGAAAGTTACGAGTAAGGAAGACCATGTTCAGCAGGTAGGCACCTCGTTGGTGGCCGGTGACAACCTTTCCCTGAGCGCAGGCCATGACCTCGCCCTCAGCGCCAGCCGCGCGAGTGCGGGCAAGGAAGCCTACCTGTACGCAGGTAATGATCTGGCGCTGAACGCCGCGCAGAACAGCGACTACAGCTATTACCGCAAAACCAAAACCAGCAGCGGGTTGTTGTCCAGCAGCTCTAAAACGCGTATCGACAGCAGTAACCAGATCAGCCAGCAGGGTTCTTCCATCAGCGCTGATACGGTCGTCGTACGTGCCGGTCGAGACATCGGGACGGTTGCCAGTGACGTGGTTTCCACCAACGCCACCAGCCTGATTGCCGGGCGCAATGTGGTGATCGACGGAGCGACGGAAACCTTTGAACAAAGCCATTCGTCTTCAACCAAAAAATCAGGCCTGCTGAGCACGGGTGGCATCGGCGTCACGTTGGGCTCAAGCAGCAACAAGAACACGTTCACCAGCAGCACCGAAACCACCCGGGCCAGCGACATCGGCAGCGTGCTGGGCAGCGTGGATGTACAGGCTGGCAAAGACCTGACCATTCGCGGCTCTGACGTGGTTGCCGGTAAGGACATCAGCCTGATTGGGCAAAACGTTAGCGTCCTGGCTTCTGAAAACAACAACCGCAGCGAGCAGACCTCCAAGAGCAAGAACAGTGGGTTGACCCTGGCGTTGTCCGGCACTGTGGGTAGTGCGGTGGGCTCCGCTTACCAGACCGCCAAGCAAGCCAAGAACGAGGACGACAGCCGCCTCTCGGCGCTGCAAGGCGTTAAAGCAGGGTTGACCGGCGTACAGGCCTGGCAAGCGGCGCAGCAAAATGGCGGCATGACCGGTGACAACGCTGCGCAGTTTGTAGGTATCAGCCTCTCCGTGGGCTCGCAAAAGTCCGAATCCAGACAGACCCAAGAGCAAACCCTTAGCCAGGGCAGCAGTCTCACAGCCGGCAACAACCTCACCATCGTGGCGGACGGCAACGGTACGCCTGGTGACGCAGGTGATATCCATGTTCAAGGCAGCAAGCTGCAGGCCGGTAACGAAATGCGGCTGGCGGCGGAGCGCGATATTCTCCTGGAAGCTGCGGCGAATAATCAAAAACTCGATGGCAAAAACAACAGCAGCGGCGGAGCGCTTGGCATCAGCCTTGGCGTGGGTTCCGAAGGCGGTGGCCTGAGCGTTTTCGCCAATGCGAACAAGGGCACCGGAAACGAGAAGGGCACCGGCACCACCTGGACGGAGACAACGCTGGACGCCGGTAGGCAGGTCAGCCTGGTCAGCGGGCGTGACACTGCCCTCAAGGGCGCGCAAGTCAGCGCAGACAAAATCACCGCCACGGTTGGTCGCGACCTCACCCTGCAAAGTCTGCAGGACACCGATGACTACAAATCCAAACAGAAGGATGTCAGCGGGGGCATCAGCTTCGCAATCATCGGCAGCGGTGGTAGCGCAAACCTGAGCATCAGCAAAACCAGGATCGACTCCAACTATAAGAGTGTGCAGGAGCAAACCGGCCTGTTCGGCGGCAAGGGTGGTTACCAGATCGATGTGGGCAACCATACCCAACTCGATGGCAGCGTGATCGCCAGCACTGCTTCGCCGGACAAAAACCGCCTGAGCACTGGCACGCTTGGCTGGAGCGTCCTAAAGAACAAGGCCGACTACACCAGCCAGTTGCAAAGCGCGAGCGTCAGCAGCGGCAGCGATGGCACCAATGCGTTCATCAGCAATATGCCCACCGGCACGTTGATCGCCTTCAACCATGGCGACAGTGACAGCGGCACGACCTCATCGGCCATTTCCAACGGCGCTCTCGACATCCGCGACCCTGCCAAACAGCAGCAGGACGTTGCGACGTTGAGCCACGATGTCGAACACGCCAACGACAGCATCAGCCCCATCTTCGATAAGGAGAAAGAGCAGAAGCGCCTGCGGCAGGTGCAGTTGATTGCGGATATTGGCACTCAGACAGTAGACATCGTCCGGACCCAAGGTCAGATCGATGCCGATAAAGAGGCGCGTGCTGAACTTGATAAGCTTGGCGTCAAGGAGCCTGGAAAAGATGCGAAAAAAGAGGAGGTCGAAGCCTACCAGCAACAGCTGATTACCACTGATGCTTATAAACGGATTATGGCTGACTACGGGGTGGGCGGGAATTACCCGCGTGTCGCACAGGCAGTGACAGCCGCATTGCAAGGCTTGGTGGGGGGCGATATTGGCTCAGCCATTGCGGGCGCATCGGCGCCTTACCTGGCCCAAGTGATCAAGAAATCGACTGGCGGTAACACTGCACTCAATATCATGGCCCATGCCGTATTGGGCGCGGTGGTGGCGCAGGCGCAAGGCAATTCTGCAGGGGCGGGGGCTGCGGGAGCTGCGACAGGCGAGCTCATCGCGCGCCAACTTTATCCAGGCACTGCAACGGCAGATCTGACGCAGGAGCAAAAAGAAACGGTCTCAGCGCTGTCGGGCTTGGCTGCAGGGCTGGCTGGGGGGATTGCTGGTGGTGACCTGAGCGGAGCAGTGACGGGGGCGCAGGCGGGGACAAATGCTGTTCAGAACAACCTTCTCTCGAACACCTACGGTGTCGAACGGCTGGACAAGCAGAGTCTGGCACTCTATGAAAAGCTTAAGGCCGCCGGAATCGGAAGCATTGATGAATTGCAGAAACAGTTCGTTGGCTGCGCAGGCGATGGTGAGTGCGAGCGGGGTATTCGCAATGAATATCGACAGCAGGAAAAACAGGCAGGGGAAACACTCGTCGGACTCTATAAAGCCGGCAAGTTGAGTCAGGAAGAACTCGCTGTCCTCGTCACGGACTACTCCATCGCCATGATGGCTGGGGCCAAGGAAGGGCAGCTGAGTTCCGATTCTGGGGGCTATGGCGACATTTATTCCCTGTCTGGGATTGATTGGACTCCGATGGGTGTGATCGGTAATCCCTATCTGGATGCGATTAAAAAGAGCGGACAAATTGCGCAGTGGAGACGAGAGGGGCTAAGCGAAGAAAAAATCAATGAGCTAGCCCACAAAAGTGGTTTGGTCGACTCGATGTTGGTTCCGGTGGATGTTCCTGGTATTTTGAATATCGTGGATAATGGCGCATCCAAGGAAGATGTTCTAAGATCTGTGTTAGTGGCGGGTTTTGGCAAGCTTGCGAAAAAGGGTGCAGAAGGTGGCGTCAAACTGGCTAGTATTGAGGTCGATGTGGCCAAAGCCAGTAAAGGAACACCTGAATACAAAATACTGAATGAGCCTCCACCAAATAGCCAAGTCAAGCTGAACAACGGCACTGAATTCAAGACCAATTCAAGCGGTTACGTTGATGAAATTACCTATAGTCCGTCGTTGGATAAAGGCGTCCGTGATAAACGGCAAACGTCAGTTGGCAAAGAGGGACTGCCTACGGATGTGGGGGGGCACATCCGGGGTTGTCAGCTTGGTGGTACCTGTGACAGATTCAACCTCTTTCCGCAGGATGGTAATTTCAATAACTCTGCCTATAAGCGGTGGGAAACAGAAATTAAGAAGGGGTTGAACAACGGTGATCAGGTCGGCGCCGTGACAGTGCGCTTTGCTAGAGCAGATCCTGCGTCGGCAAGGCCAGATTCATTAGTTATTGATTACTCAATCAATGGGATAAAAATGCGTAAATCATTCAGGAATGAGGCCGGGCAATGAGCATTGAGCAACAAGTACAGGTCTTGAATACGCTCACGCAGATCATGCACGACTCTGCGAATGGGCCGTACGAAGAGATCCGCTGTGAGTTTGAGTATGAGGTTTATGATGGAGGGTGGTCTGTAGGTTCTAAATACTCATTCGTCCGCGATGGCTTGTTCTTCAGCGAACTTTTGGATGACCCTGAAGATAGGACGTCTAGCCACGTCCATAAGTTGCATGAACTGATGAGGTCGCACACGGGTGGTGATTGGAGGAAATTTGTATTGATTATCGATTCTAGTGGAAAAGCCAATACCAAGTTCATTTATTAAGCTAGTGCAAAAGCTACTGGTGGCGCTGCTGGGAAGGTGGATGATCTTGCCTCTATTGGGACACCTGTTCGTCCCACACCCCAAAAAACTGAAATTGGATATCGGCGCTGATCCGGTGCTGGAGCTCGCCCACAAGTCAGTTATAAAAATGGGACAAGTGTTTCCTTACGGCCCTTCGAGTAGTGTTCGTCCAGACTGGTGTGTATAGGTAACCTAGGCACGTGTTGAAGTGAAAAACTACAAAATTGCAAAAAAATCAAAGCGGATTGATTAGTAGTGTTTCCGAGCAAGCCCTCCAGCGAGCTGAAAATTTACCGCAAGGAACGCAGCAGCAAGTCGTTATTGATATTCGAGGGCAAGCTGTTACGCCTGCGCTTTCGGGGTGGACAAGGAAAATACCCGTTTGCTTTTGAATGGTAATACTCTGGCTGACGTCTTTGCTCGTTTCTTCAAAATTATTTTTTATGCAATCGAGTGCTCAGATGTTTTTTATAAAGAGTTTAAGGAGTACGTTCCTTTAAGAATCGGGTTCACCGACGCACCTGATTATACTTTTGATGTAAATCGTTCCGAAGATTTGTATAACTCTCTTGCTTCTGACGAGTTACCGTTCTGGCGTCGCTGATCTGTAGACATTCGCCCAGGCCCGACATGACGGGCCCTGAGCCATAGAAAAGTCACTGAGGACCTGAAGCAAAATGAATGGATACGAATCCTTGACCACCACGGAATCGGCGCATGCAGTGTACCGCTTGTCCTGGCTGGCTTATGTCAGCGTGACCGTCTGTGTTGCTGCGTCAGTAGGGATCGGATGGTGGACGTTACATTCGGCCCAAGCCGAGAATCTCCACCATCTGGGGATTGCGGCAAGTGTGGTTATTCTGCTGGTCGCGCTCGCTATGAGTGTCTACAAAGTCCTGTACATGAAAAGCGTGCGTCTTTACACCGACGACGTAGGTGTTTGGCTTTTTCGGGGAGTCTTCCCTTGGAGCAAAGGCGTTATCGGAGTGAAGTGGCGTGATATTGAAGACGCCATGTACTACACCGGTTTTCTCAGCTGGATATTCCGCTGTACACCGTACGCATAGGTCACCGCTTTACGAAGACAAGCGAAATCTTCGTGTACAACCTGGCCGCAGGTCACAAGGCCGTCGAGCATATCAACCAGTTGCACCGGACCATTCTCAAGGCAGAGCAGGCGGCGGCACCCTCGCTAGGAGTTTGACACGTGCGCTTTTGTCCCTCTTCAGTGTCCTTCCACTTTTGAAAGTAACGGGTGTCATCCCTACCGGGACAGCACTCGTACCTCGACCGAGCGTACACACGTGCAGTCCAATCAAGCTGACAGCGAAGGCCGTCGCTTCGAGGTGTCGCTGTCCGGCGACTATAGGCAAACCCTCAGCTCCGAAAACTTCGTCTTCGCTGGCGGCAGCATCGAACTGCACCTGGTCGGGGTGGCAAAGCCGAACCAGTCAGAGTGACTGCTTCAGGCAGCAAGTTCAGGGCTAAGCGCATTGGCCTTTAGCTTGAATGTCTTTATGGTATTCCAATACCCCGATGTCTGCGACGGGCTGCTTCTGGCCGATTTCTGCCCTTGGTGAAGGGCAGCTATGGGTCGATCGCGGCCTCAAGATTGCGTGTCCGTGTTGCGGACTGGCTTTACCACTATCGATCCGCCGATCAACTCGATGCTCAAGGAATCACCCAAACCGACGTTCATTTCTGCAAGGAGATCCGGTGGGAGATCGATAATGACGTCTCCGCTGCCATCACCTGGATCTTGGCATTTTACGATTGTCCGCACGGATCCACTCATTAGGGAAGGCCCTCCCAGGATTGATGGGGTTAGCTTCCATGCTACGCCCGCATGGCTCCTACTGACAGCTATGGGTCGATTAGCGACGGCCTGGGGTCAACCGTCGCTATGCATAGTCAAACCTCGGTCTGTTCCGCCATTTCCAAGGCATCATCGACCTCGATCCCCAAATATCGAACGGTGCTCTCCAGCTTTGTATGGCCGAGCAGCAGTTGAACCGCCCTCAGGTTTGTCGTCCTGCGATAGATCAGTGATGCCTTCGTACGTCTCATCGTATGAGTGCCATACATGGCTGGATCAAGGTCAATGGCTTTCACCCAGCCTTTGACTATACGAGCGTATTGCCGTGTGGATAGATGGTCAGAGGTATGCAGTCGGCTAGGGAACAAACAGTCCTCGCTACGTAGCTTGGCCTGACGTATCCAGGCTGCGACAGCAGACCGTGTTTGTTCAGTAATCTCGAACTGCACAGGCCTCTGCGTTTTCTGCTGCATGACCATGGCTCGTGATGATACGTGCTCGCCGTGGGCGACGTCGCGCACGCGGAGCTTGGTTAAGTCGCAAGCTCGAAGCTTGCTGTCGACGGCCAGATCGAAGAGAGCCAGATCCCGAGTTCTTTCTGCAATTTGAAGCCTTACTCGGATAGACCAGATATCTCTCAGCCGTAGCGGGGGTTTCTGCCCGACCAATTTTCCTTTGTTCCACGGCTCGCGGCTGCCGGTAGCGATGATTTTCATGACATGTCCTCCATGTGTGGAAGACGAGGATGGCTTGCCAGAGCAACGGTCGCTAATCGGCCAGGAGCACAGTCTCTCGCCAAGGGCAGCCATCGACTGTGGAGTCAGCGCTGTGACTCTTCGGCAAGTGGTGGTACAAACTAAGCATATGACGACATGGATAGAGGCGAAATGAATCTGCTGAGTCCCGATCTGCGTGAAGACCTCCTCGAAGTGCTGGATGAGGTCTCTACACTGATGTCCGCTGAATATGCGCAGCTTGGCCCCTTGACTGATGATCATCCACTGGCACAGTCAGGTCTTGAGAATGGGGCAGAGATCGTTCTGGACTACATCGCACACGGCGAAGCGGGTGTCGCACTCGATCATCTGTTCTACATGATCAAAGAGCCTCCTCTCGCTATCTCTGCCAGGTCTGCCGAGAAGCTGGCTCGGCTTGCCAAGGTGTTCGAAATGCCCTTGAGCTGGAGGGCATGAGGTCTGATCGGAGAGTAGAACAGGACGCGCCATTGGCGTAGCGGAAGACGGCTATCGACCCAAAACGGACGATCATCTGCTCAATCCTATGAATCGACCAATTGACATAGGCCTAGGGCCGAATGTTCAAACGGCCGCGCCGTCTGGGATTAGACTGATCATTTCTGCCGGATGAGTGGCTCTGCTCATGAACAGCAACAGGCCTCCGTGACCTTCTCAGCTACGTGCGCCCATTGAGAGAGTGAGCTTCTTATTCGCGGTTATGGGCAAAGTCATCTGCAACTTGGGACGTCACGGTGTTGCTGGGATGTGGCGCCCACGCGCTGGATGCTGCGAAGTAAAATACAGCGATAACGAGCCTTGAACTGGCGTACCAGCGGTGGGTCCTAACAAGCTGCCTTTTACTTATCCGCCCAGTGTGTAGTCGCGCGGACCCTGCTTCATTTATCAAGGAGTTCACGTGGCCACTCTCTTCAATGTGTTCGACTTCGGCGCCAAGGGCGACGGGGTTACCGATGACACCCAAGCGATTCAAAAGGCCATTGACGCCGCGGCAAAAGCGGGCGGCGGCCAGGTGTTTTTGCCCGAGGGTACTTACATCATCAGTGGCCCCAACAATGATGGTGGCTGCTTGACCCTTAAGAGCAACGTCTTTCTCAATGGCGCGCGAATGGGGGAAACCACCCTTAAGCTTGCTGACGGATCCAGTGGAGACATCGCCGGGCTGATTCATACTTCCGCCAGAGCCAATACAAATAACGCCACTGTTAGCAATCTCACCCTTGATGGCAACAAAGCACACACCAGCGGGACCATCGATGGAATCGTCACCGGAAGCGCGGCCGGTGGGTCCGCCCATACCACCGGGTTCAGCGTGGCCGGGGTTGAGCTGCAGAACTTCAGCGGCGACGGGCTGCGCGCGCAGGCGCTCACAACAAATTCCCGGGTAACCGACAGCCTGGCCCATGACAACAACGGCGATGGCTTTTCTACCCAGTTCCAGGCTCAGCCTGTTCGCGCTGATTCCATGGACTTCACGGATAACCAGGCCTACCGCAACGGCGGTGATGGGTTTGACGTGGTGGCCGCATCCAGGGCACCAACGTATCTGACCCTGGCTAACAACCTGGCCCATGACAACGCTGGCAATGGCTTTTTGCTCACAGGTGTAGCGCGGCCTGATGGCGTGAATGGTTACCAACAGTTCGGCATCGTCGGCGGCCAGTTCTATAACAACGGCGGTGCGGGCATCCAGGTGCAGGGCTACGAGGCTGGCACGGTGCGCAATGCCGATGTATACGGCAATGGTCACGAAGGTATTGCCCTGCTCGGTACTCTCAGCCAGGCGGTGTACGGCAACTACGTGCACAACAACGCCCAGAGCGGCCCGGCCGCAGAGATTTTCGTGGGGCAATACACCGATGCCCAAGGCGTCACCACCGGCGCCGACCCCGCACTTGATCTGGTCAACAACACCATCACCGGCGGTAGTCACTCCACCTATGGGTTAGACGACAGCCAGGTCCAGCCCAACGGCAATGATTATCGCGGTATCTATGGCAACGTGATCAGCCACACCCAACTGGGCCTGGCGAGTAATGCCGATTACGTTCATTTGTACACCTCGATGAACCTCCCAGCCTATACCCTGCTGGGCTCCGATGGCGCTGATCACTTGATCGGTACTGCCGGCGAAGAGGTGTTGCAAGGCGGGCGCGGCCGCGATGTGCTCGATGGCGGCGCTGGCAACGACCTGCTGGAGGGCGGTCAGGCGGCAGACCGGCTCACCGGGGGCTCGGGTAACGATGTGTTTGTGTACAGCCGTCGGCAGGATAGCTACGCCAGCAGCGCCGGTGATACCCATGACCGCATCCTGGATTTCGACGCCGCCCACGACCAGCTGGATCTTGCCGCCCTGCGCCTGACCGGCCTGGGCGATGGCCATAAGGGCACGCTGCTGCTCAGCTACAACAGTGGTAACGACACCACTTACCTGCAGAGCCTGGAAGCCGATGCCGACGGCTACCGCTTCAAAATCGCCCTGAGCGGCGATTACCAGGATAGCCTTACCGACGCCAACTTCTTTGGTCGTCAGCCCGGTACGCCTCTCGCGGACACCATCACCGCCGTGCGTGCCAGCGGCGCCCAGCTGGTGGGCCTTGGGGGTAATGACACACTCATTGGCGGTGTCGGTAATGATCGCCTTGAGGGGGACGCAGGCGCTGACCGTCTGACCGGCAACGAGGGCCGCGACACCTTTGTGTACAAGGCCCTGACTGACAGCTATGTCAATGACGCCAGCGGCACTGCCGAGCAGGATCTGCTCATGGACTTCTACCAGGGCCAAGGCGACCGCATCGACGTTTCTGCCCTGGGCTTCACCGGTATTGGCAACGGCCACGGCACCACCCTGACTTGGGCCTACGACGATGCCACCGGCCTGGCCACTATCGAATCCCTGGATGCCGATGCCGCTGGCAACCGTTTTTCGCTGACGACTCTGGACGTCGGTTTCTTGAGCGATGGACGTGGGACGACCGACAACGCCTTTATCTTCGCGCCCTCGATACCCGATCCTGACGGCGATCTTCCGGAAACGGGCGCTAACGGTTTGTTGATACCGGCGCGGTTAATCGGTGGTGATGGTTATGACGAGATGTACGGCGACGCTGGCAATGATGTCCTGGTTGGGGGCGGCAACGGCGATTACCTGTCAGGCGGCTCCGGCGCAGATACCTTCGTGTACCGCAGCATCAGCGACAGCTACCACGGCTCTGCCGACATCATCGCCGACTTGCTGGTATCAGTGGACCGCATCGACGTCTCGGCCCTGGGGTTCACCGGTCTTGGCAACGGCAACGACCACACTCTAAAGGTCGGCTACAGCGATGCGACCGATCGAACCTACTTGCAATCCAACCAGGCCGACAGCGAAGGCCATCGCTTTGAGGTATCGCTGAAAGGCGATTACACGCAAACCCTCAGCGCCGACAACTTTGTCTTTGCTCCAGACACCATCGAACTGCACCTGATCGGGGTGGCCCAAGCCGAACCTGTGTGAGTGACCGATTCAGACCCCAAGTTAAGCCTAGGCACATTAGTCTTCAGCTTGGGGCTTGGGGATCGAATGTTTTTGTCGTTGCAAAGACTCGAATGTCCGCGACCGGCTGCTTCTGGCCGATTGCTGCCGCTCACCACGGACCGAAAATCGATCCATAGTTGACGATCAGCGGTGTTTAAAGAAGCCGGGAGGTGTTTCGGTGTTCATAGGCGAGATGCAAATTCCTCGAGTCGGTCGAACAGCCTGAACCCAACGTAGTCAGGTTTACGCTGATACAGCCACCGATAATAGCAATCCCGGTAGCTGATCATTCGGTCTCGTGTGGCCTGAAAATACTTCGGGTTATCCCTGATGAAGGTGCCGTAAAGCACAGGGTCAAGCAGGGAAAGGCGAGCTTCGCACGTGTCGAGGATCTCGATCACATACTCGCCCGTGAGCTGAACAACGAATGGGACAACCCAGGGTTCGGAGGCCAGGAGGATGCGCTCAAGTTGGCGCTGGCGCACATAGCCATTATGGTGCCTGGTCAAAAGGCACGAATACATAACGCTATGAGTTCGGCTCAGAGACTTACCATCCTGCTCGCTGCCCTCGTGGTGGATTCGGTATGGAATGACCACATGATTTTTGCCTGTTGTCACCTCTATGCCTCGATGATCAGCGAATCTGGTATCGCCCATGACCAAACTCAGGCTATCTGCCTCCAATTTCAGGTGGGGCGGAAAGGCATCAGCGATTGATTTCGGCGTGGCTGAAGTGTGTAGCGTGACATCGCTTTCCATGGCGAATCCTTTTCTAATCATTCAGCATTGACGACAATTTTTCATTAGGATAACGACCGAGGCCGCGCCCGTCTGTTATTGGCCGAAAGCTGGCATCAGTGATCACCAGTTTCGACATATGTTCAACGCCAAGGATGTGCAATGTGATCAGATCCACTAAAGTCAGCTTCACCGGTCCAACCACCTGATCATAGCTTTGCGAGTAACTGCCGCAATTTACTGGTTGCTTCTTGACCAGAATGTGCGCGACTCAGCAAGTGTGTAGACATCGTTTTGTACATTTCAACCGCTTGGGTGGAAGATGTGACACTAGCGATCCCAACATGCAAATTTGGCAGCTCACCGAGGCGGTAAGGACTGACGGCAACATAGCTTGTTGATGGTTGCTCGAATATTTGGAAGGTAGCGCTTGGCAGCGCTTCGTCAATTAGATAAATGCTTGGGTGACCGCTATTCGCTTCAACGATGCTAATCAGATTCTCGATCTCTTTCCGCGCCAATAGCGCCCGTTCCATTCGTAGGCTGGTAGGCAGATCCAGGCGGCCGACTAAACCAATGTGGAGATAGCGTTCAATTTGTCGCAAGCTGACAATTGATTTGACCTCGAATTTTTGCCGGGAAAATGTTGATTTCCGCTCATCCAGAATGCTGAGTATTTGCTTCTCCATAGCATCTTGGGATTTGCTGAACTTTGGTGGCCGTGCTTCGTGAAGCATCGTCTGAAACAACTCGGAATACCCTGGCGTCGTCAGAAGATATGAGAACGGATCGAAGTAGGAAATGATGCTGCTGGACCTGGCCTCAAGCTGCCTCATTCGCTCGAAGTAACCCAATGCGTTGTCGAAATACTCCGTGTCAGAGCCGAGCAGGCTGGTTAGGGACACTTTCAGCAGATCAGCTAGGCTTTCCAGCGTTTCAAGCTTAACGATCTTTCCGAGCTCAAGTCGATAAACAGCTGCCCTGGAAATCCCCAGTTTTTCAGCAACTTGGTCAGCATTCAGTTGACGGCCAATCCGAAACGCCCTTAACCGCTCACCGATGGCTTGAAAGTCTATCTGGCTCACTAACGAATCCTTGACGATAAACATAAGGGTTAATGTCATAGCAAAACGGCTTGACGAGCCTAAGGCCAAAGTGTATCAATATTTAGACAGGCTAGGTAGACCGTACCAAATAAAAAGGCCACCCATGTCCACACACCTCGTCGACTACGCGGCGTCCCTGCGCCTCAACCAGGCAGAAGCGCGTACCCATTGCTCGCCAGATCACTCCGCAACTCACCAATTCCGATCGCCTCGCACAACTGGGCGCGATGTGTATGGCAGCTACCGCGTATTCGGTCTGCCGAATTAGCAGCAACCAAAAAGCCCCCCGCCCGACTGGAGTTTCTGATATGAAGATCAGCATCGGCGCACCTGCGCTCGTCTTTTTCATGCCTGCAGTGGCATTCGCGACCGACCCACCATCATTCAGCGATACCTACATTGGATACCGCTACAGCAACAGTTTTTCTGATCCTGGGAAGCCACAAGACATTGGGAAAAATATTCTCCAAGTGACTCATGTCAGCAGTTATGCCCTAGGCCAACAATTCGCAAATCTCGACGTTTTCAAGTCCGATCACAACGATCTGCGCGAGAACAGCGATAGCGGCGCTACCGAGGTATATCTGACATACCGGAATCAATTGCAGTACGGTCGAGTGTTCAGTAGACCATTGGCCTTTGGCCCGGTTAGAGACGTTGCCTTAAGTCTCGGCTTTGACTGGAACACAAAAGATAACGCCTTCCAGTCTCGGAAGCGCATGCTCGTGGTGGGTCCAACCATTAAGGTGACGGTGCCCGTAGGCTTCCTTGATGTTAGCTTGTACTACGCACGCGAATGGAATCACTGTGGCCTAGATGTGTGCGATCAGCCTGCAAACCACTCATGGATGATGTTCGATCCGTTCTTCCAAGCGAATGTCAACTGGGGCCTCCCTTTTACGGTAGCTGATAACCCCATGAAATTTCAGGGTTTCATCAGCGTCAACGGAGAGAAAGGCGAAGACTATCGAAATAATCCTACCTCCGCAGAGCGACTCATGCGTACCTCGCTAATGACAGACGTTGGTCGCTTCGCAAGCCTAAAGAAAAATGTGCTGTGGGTGGGGCCTGGCTATGAATACTGGCGGAACAAATTCGGCAACAGTAAGGGATACGGTATCGACGTCAATGCGTTATCGATCAACCTCGAATGGCACCTATGATTTGCACGCGCCGATTGTCTAAATATTTAGACAATGCTCGGGGTTAGGGGTAATCTAGGGCCAATGATTCGCTGAAAACGCAACTATACCTCTGCACTTAAGCCACCAGCGTCTCAAAAAACACACAAAAACAAGAGGTAAGGCGTGATGGCTTTGTCCGACAAGCTCGAAAAAAGGGATGCTTCACCCGTGAAGGCGCTAATCGCGAGCGTTACGGGATACGCGATGGATGGCTTCGACCTCCTGATTCTTGGATTTATGCTGCCAGCGATTGCGATCGGTCTTTCTCTGACCACGTCTGAGGCCGGGTCGCTTGTTACCTGGACCCTACTGGGAGCTGTGGTAGGCGGAATGTTTTTTGGCCAACTGAGCGACCTTTACGGGCGTGTCCGCATGCTTACACTGTGCATCCTTACGTTCTCAATCTTCACCGGGTTGTGCTCTGTTGCGCAGGGATATTGGGACCTTCTGTTTTTTCGAACGCTTGCGGGGTTTGGCCTTGGCGGCGAGTTCGGTATAGGAATGGCGCTCATCGCTGAAACTTGGCCAGCTAGCAAACGCAACCAAGCTTCATCCTATGTCGGAATGGGCTGGCAGGTTGGTGTTCTGGCCGCGGCTTTGCTTACGCCGCTTCTGCTTCCGCACATTGGATGGCGCGGCATGTTCTTGGTTGGCTTATTGCCGGCGCTGGTGTCGCTGGTGGTTAGACACTCCATGAGCGAACCTGCTGAATTCGTGAAGGCCGCTAAATCACCGGTTTCCTTCAGGCGACGTTTCACTGATCTCTTTAAGGATGGTCCGACCACCAAGGCAAGCCTGGGCGTGATCGTTCTGACCTCAGTACAGAACTTCGGCTATTACGGCCTCATGATTTGGATGCCTAGTTATCTCTCCAAAAAGTTCGGCTTTTCACTAATGGCCTCTGGAACATGGACTGCGGTGACGGTGCTAGGTATGGCCTTTGGAATCTGGCTGTTCGGCCAACTCGCAGACCGCTACGGGCGTAAGCGGATGTTCCTGCTTTACCAAGCCGGGGCGGCTCTGATGGTGATTGCTTATGCGAACCTCGACGACCCTACCGTGATGCTGTTCGCAGGAGCAGTGATGGGGATCTTTGTAAACGGGATGATTGGCGGATATGGGGCTTTGATTTCCGACCTTTATCCAGCGCAAATTCGGGCCACCGCCCAAAATGTATTATTTAACTTTGGCAGAGCCGCTGGCGGTTTTGGCCCTTTGGTAGTTGGCGCCGTGGCGCTCCACTATTCGTTTTCAGCTGCGATTATGCTGCTTGCGTCTCTTTACGTTGTCGCCATGGCCGCGACTGTCTGGCTGCTTCCACCTTGCTTAAGTGGAGTAGTCAAGAAGCTCCAAGAGGCTTAGCTAAGGACTGCTGTAAAACATCGTCTACCAAGTATCAAATATTAGATATTGATGTGGGATTCAGCTGGGTGACAACTAGAATCGTCGTCGCATAACGCATTTGACTCCCCTACCGCGGCGGTTTATGCACTGTACGTCAACCTTTAAGTATAATAATTTAGACAATGCGAGGCTTCCTCCATGAACGCGATTTATAGCTGCTCTCAGGCCGATGTAGTCACTCCCCCTGACGACACACTGGCAGTGGTGATTTCCAACTTGTGGGTCAATGCCGAGTACAAGCGCCTGGTACTCCAGGCGGACGGCGCTGCCTGCATGTCTCAACCAGGCCAGTTCTTTAATCTGCTCTGCCCAAGCGAAGGTGATCATAAGCCTTACTTTCGTCGGCCCATGAGCACGTACAAAGCCGACCCGGAAACCGGTCAGGTCGAGTTTTTATACAAGGTTTCAGGCAAAGGTACGTATGGGCTGGAATCGCTGCTGGCAGCCCAGACCCTGGAAATCTTGGGCCCGTTGGGTAAGGGTTTTGATCTCAATCCTAACTGGCAACATATGATTCTGGTTGCGCGGGGCGTTGGCCTCGCAACGCTCGCGCCGTTGGCAGAAGCGGCCCATAACCTGGGCATTCGACTGACCGCCGTCTTAAGTGCCCGCAGCGAAAAAAGCCTGTTATCAAAAGAGCGGTTTGCCTCGCTTGGTGCTGACGTACAGGTGGTTCTGGATGAAGACGGTAGCAGCTCGATTGAACACCTGGAGGAACGCCTTAGGAAAATCATCGCCCATGAAGGCAGCAATGCAGTATTCACTTGTGGCTCTAAGCGCTTAACGCGGCTGTTGAAGCGACTGAGTGCGGAGTTCGGCCTTGTAGGTCAAGTTGCGCTTGAGCAACAAATGGTATGTGGCCTCGGCATGTGTCAATGCTGCGTAGAGGTCTTCGAAGTCGGAGGACTCAAGGTCGGCAAGCGAGTTTGCCTTGAAGGTCCGTGCTTCAACTTGGCGGAGGTGGTGGGATGATTGCTATCGATACGACAGTGGATCTCAGCGTCAACGTCGGCGGCCTGCGGCTGAAGAATCCAGTGATGCCCGCCTCAGGTACTTTTGCAGAAGAGTTGACTCACCTGCTGGACTTCAACCTGCTTGGAGCTCTGGTAACCAAAACGATCACCACTGAAAAACGCACCGGCAACCCAATGCCTCGCGTATGCGAACTCAGCGACGGGATGATGAATGCCATCGGCATACCGAGCAAAGGCGCTGACCTGTTCATCGATAAGGCTGTGCCTTTCTACCGCAATTTCGAGTCGCCGCTAATCGTGAGCATTTCCGCACCGACAATTCAGGGCTTTGCCAATCTGGCTGCACGCCTGAGCAGCGTACCGGGTGTCGCAGGGATCGAAGCGAACATCTCCTGCCCGAACCTTGAAGCACATGGTCAATCTTTCGGTATGCAGGCAGGCAGCACTTATAAGGTTGTTTCGATGATACGCCAAGTCACTTCTCTGCCGCTCTGGGTGAAGTTGACGCCAAATGCTGGAGAAGTGGCTCCTATCGCGTTGGCAGCTGAAGAGGCCGGGGCTGACGCGGTTGTTGTCGGCAATACGCTGCTAGGTTTATCAATCGACATCGAACGCGGTCGCGCTCGCCTTGGTAACTTCATGGGTGGCATCTCCGGCGCAGCCATCCGGCCTTTGATGGTGCGTTTAACCTATCAGTGCGCCAAAGCTCTGGAAATTCCGGTCATCGGCTGTGGTGGAATCTCGACTGCTGACGATGCTTTAGAGTTCATCTATGCCGGCGCTAGCGCCGTCCAGGTCGGCACCGCGACGTTCCTACATCCCAAAATCATGAACACCATGATCGGTGAGCTTGAAGCGTTCTGCCAGCGCAAAGGGATCAGGTCGGTCAGATCGCTAATCGGCGCGCTTGACGACTCCCCAGCCATGCCTTTTGGAGCCTTGCCATGACAGACCTATGGCGTGAACAAGCCGATAAACTGTTCAAGGACATTGAAGCAATCTCGAGGGACTCTCATGAAGGTATCACCCGTGAGACTTATGGCAGAGGCGAGAGCGAAGCGATTTCCTACTTGGCTGATTTCGCTCTAACCCACGATCTGGTGGTCGAATACGACCGGGCGGGGAATGTCATATTCAAGCGCAAAAGCGACAACGGAAACGCTGCCTTTTGGTACGGCTCCCATTTGGACTCAGTCCCTCAAGGGGGGAACTATGATGGTCTGGCCGGTGTAATCGCGGGGCTGCTTTGCCTTTGCCGCCTTGATCGCGAAAAGATTGAGACCACACACTCAGTCCGTGTATTGGGACTTCGCGGTGAAGAGAGCGCTTGGTATGGTAAATCCTACATCGGGTCGCGTGCGGTAGTCGGTACCCTGAATGCCCAAGACCTCCGCCTTAAGAATCGCTTCAGTAAGCGGACTTTGGGCGAAGCAATGCAAGCCGTCGGGGCCGATACCGATGCGATCTGTCGTCAGGAATGGTTGATTGATAAAAGCCAGTTTGCAGGCTACCTGGAAGTGCACATCGAACAGGCCGAATCCCTTGAGCGGATGGGTCAAGCTCTCGGCATCGTGCCAGGAATTCGTGGCAATCTTCGCCACAACCTAATTCGTTGTCTGGGCGAAGACGGGCACTCTGGCGCTGTCGCACGTGAGGACCGCCACGATTCCGTTTTCGCGGTCAGTGAGCTAGTAGCACGCATTGATAATCGATGGAGCGAATACGTCGCCGGCGGCAAGGATCTGGTTGTCACGGTCGGCACTCTAGGAACAAATGCTGCTCACCATGCGGTTTCGCGCATTCCCGGTGAAGTGAGCTTCAGCCTCGAAATGCGTAGTCTGCATCAATCTACCCTTGATGAGTTCTATGAAGTTGCGCTGGCTGAAGTAAAGGCTATAGAGAATGAGCGCAAGGTGCGTTTCGAGTTCGACAAACGAATCGATACAGCACCGGCAGCGATGCACGAGCCATGGGTCGAAACATTCATCCAGCAAGCTCGCCAGCAAGGGCATCAAGGCGTTCGAACTCCAAGCGGAGCGGGTCATGATGCTGCCGTATTCGCGAACGCGGGTATCCCCAGTGCGATGATCTTCATCCGCAATCAGCACGGATCACATAACCCTAACGAAGCAATGGCCCTAGACGACTTTCTTGCAGCCTCCGAGGTGCTTTATTTTTCGACATTGGAGCTGACGTCGTGACTGAACATATAACTTCCTGGCTGATTCGCAACGCCACTTTGGTCAACGAAGGACGCGTATGGACAGCAGACCTTCGAATTCGGGACGGGCTCATCCACAGAATTGGGGAATTCCTTGAGGTGCTTCCGCCCGAAGAGGTAATTGATGCGACAGGTTTGTGGCTCCTACCCGGGATGATCGATGATCAAGTTCATTTTCGTGAGCCTGGGCTGACCCATAAAGCAGACATCGCATCAGAGTCTCGCGCTTGTGCCGCAGGTGGCATCACGAGCTTCATGGAGATGCCCAACACACGACCAGCAGCGTTGGACCGAGATACGCTGGAAACCAAGTACCACATCGCCGGAGGTTCCAGCGTTGTTAATTACGCGTTCTATATGGGGGCCAGCAACGACAATCTGGAAGATATTCGGGTGATCGATCCGTCTAGCACGCCGGGGTTGAAGGTTTTCATGGGGGCGTCGACGGGCAACATGCTGGTGGACGATCCCAAGGTATTGGACGAGATTTTCCGCGTCTCGCCTGTGCCGATCATCACTCATTGCGAAGACACGCCGATGATTGATGCCGACCTAGCCAAAGTCAAAGAGACTTTCGGCGAGGAGATCCCAGCTCGCCTGCACCCTCTAATCCGGTCACGCGCGGCATGCATCAAATCAACTCGGTTGGCTCTCGAGCTGGCTCGCAAGCATAACAGCCGACTTCACGTGCTCCATATTTCAACTGCAGAAGAATTGGAGTTGTTTGAGCCGGGGCCGATCAGCGGAAAGCGCATAACCGCCGAAACATGTGTTCATTTTCTGCACTTCTCAGAAGCTGACTATGAGCGATTGGGCTTCCTGATTAAATGTAATCCGGCCATCAAATCCGAAAGCGACCGCAAGGCAATTGTCAAAGCCCTGGCCGAAGGACGGCTTGATGTTTTGGCTACTGATCACGCTCCTCACTTACTCGAGGAAAAGCAAAAAAAATACGGCCAGGCACCGTCAGGCATTCCGCTGGTGCAATATGCGTTACAAGTCGCGTTGGAGCGGGTTCTGGCCGGGGATTTGACTCTTGAACGCTTGGTAGAAGTGGTGAGTCACGCGCCTGCCGAATTGTTTCAAGTCAGCAAGCGTGGCTACCTGCGGGAGGGCTACGCTGCCGACCTAGTACTTGTCGATCCGCGCCGGTCACACCACGTTGTTAACGCTGAAGTACTTTCAAAGTGCGGATGGACGCCGTTCGATGGGGCCGAGTTCGCGACAAGTATCGCAGCAACCTTTGTCAACGGAGAACGTGTCTGGGATGGCACCTCGGTTGACAGTACTGTACGGGGCCAGCGTCTGGCATTTGATCGTTACTCTGTTTTAGCCGCGGTGTGAGGTCTGCCTTTATGAATTTTTCTCAGATGATGAAAAACTTTTCCGCCTCCCTACCAGGAACGGAGACATTCAAACTGGCCAATGCAGAATGCTTGGCCGTGATTCGCGATGAGCCATTCCAAGCGTCTGCTGCCTTTTTAATTGCAGGCTTCTGCAGGAGCTATGTCCTGATTTATGAAGAAGAGGCATTGGAGATGGACTTTGCCCGGCGTAACCATAATAACCTGCATGGCTACATGAAGACGCTGGATCTAGCTCTGGCCACCTATTCGCCAGAAGATGTGCTCAAGGCACTGAATGACGTAGTTCATCACTACGTAAAAAGTGACCGTATCTTCTAGCAGACCCTGTTCGCTGCGTCAGGGGCGATCGCCACGCACGATCGGTACCCCCTGATGCAGCAACTCGTCCAACAAAAAGTTTTAATCAACCAGGCCGGCTGCTAGTGACTCGGCGAATAAGGATGCAAACATGAGTTTTATAAACGATGCCCTCGAATATCATGCCAGTCCACGCCCAGGCAAGTTAAGTGTCGAGCTGACGAAGCCCACCGCTACTGCACGCGATCTTGCTCTAGCATACAGCCCCGGCGTAGCCGAGCCAGTCCGGGAAATCGGTCGCGACCCGGCGCTGGCATACAAGTACACTGGCAAGGGCAATCTGGTTGCGGTGATCTCTGATGGCACTGCAATTCTCGGTTTGGGCAACCTTGGACCGCTCGCATCAAAACCAGTGATGGAGGGCAAAGGTGTCCTGTTCAAGCGATTCGCCGGCATCGACGTGTTTGACATTGAAGTTAATTCGGAGAGCACCCAAGCATTTATCGACACAGTGCGTCGTATTTCCATCACGTTTGGTGGCATCAACCTGGAAGACATCAAGGCACCTGAGTGCTTTGAAATCGAAAAAGCGCTGATTGAAGAGTGCGACATTCCGGTGTTCCACGACGACCAGCACGGTACCGCGATCGTCACCGCGGCGGGCATGATCAACGCCCTGGAAATCGCTGGCAAAACCCTGGAAGCGGCAAAGATCGTCTGCCTGGGCGCTGGCGCGGCGGCTATTTCTTGCATGAAGTTGCTGGTGAGCATGGGCGCGAAGATCGAAAATATCTTCATGATCGACCGCAGCGGCGTCGTTCACGACGGCCGGACCGACCTGAACCAGTACAAGGCCCAGTTCGCCCACTCCACCGACAAGCGCACGCTGGCCGATGGACTGGAAGGCGCTGACGTATTCGTCGGCCTGTCCGGTCCGAACCTGCTGAGCGCTGAAGGCCTGAAGTCGATGGCAGCCAACCCGATCGTGTTCGCCTGCTCGAACCCGGATCCGGAAATTTCGCCGGAACTGGCCCATGCCACGCGCGATGACGTCATCATGGCGACCGGTCGTTCGGACTACCCGAATCAGGTCAACAACGTGTTGGGCTTCCCTTTCATCTTCCGTGGCGCACTGGATGTCCGTGCCAAGCGCATCACTGAAAAAATGAAAATCGCCGCGGCAATGGCGTTGAAGGATTTGGCAAAGCTGCCAGTACCGACAGAGGTGTGTGCTGCTTACGATGTTGGGCTAATCAGTTTTGGCCGGGATTACATCGTTCCGAAGCCGCTCGACCCGCGGCTGATCACGGTCGTGTCCGACGCGGTCGCCAAGGCAGCAATTGAATCCGGCGTCGCGACGTTGCCGTATCCGTCTCACTACCCTCTTGTTTCCATATCCCACATTTTTGATAAATGAGAGTTACTTTATATATTCCTGACCAGACTCAATTCGAGCCGAGGCGCTAGCCGAGCTCTGGGGCGCGTTACTATCATCCATCCAAGTGCAGAAGCTTGCTCTAGGTCGGCCCAATGATCCGCCAGGCTCCGGCCGTTGCTCGCCGTGACATAGATCCAACCGTTCGCTTGAGTCCGGCGATCAGGTGTCGCAATTTAACAATCGTGTGAACGAGCAGCCGCATCAGGTTGCGGTTATGGATGCATCCAATGGACAGCTCTGCGTCATCCTCGAGCAAAGGGGCATTCGGCGGACGATGGACCTCCTTGCAGATCAGTCCACACTAGATAATCCGCTCGCAGATAAGAGGGAATATACAGCGTAGTGCTGAGGCCAAGCTCTAAGAGCAGCAGGTTCAAAACGGCTCGCGAGAGGTCTAAATAAGTAGACAACCACTGAAAAAATTTTTGAGTCGTGGGGGCTAGGTCATAGGACCTCCATCCTGCTATTCCGATGCCGATTTTCCGGGAAACTTGAGAAACTAATCCCCTCCTGCCGCTTGGTAAACGCCAATAGATGCCTGTCTCATGGGCCTTTCGGGCTCCTGCGCCAGTCACATAAGCGACAAGGGAATGAAGCGGCGAAGACGCTCTGGATGGACATCATGCTGTAACAAATACCCTAAACGCCAGAAAAGCTTGACCTGGGCACCTCTTGAGCGTATCAATATTTAGACAGCATACAAACCTACAAGAATGGTCTGCCTCATGTTTGATAAGTATTCTTCAGCGCCGCCCCCACCTGTGCGATCACAGCAACCAAGATCACCAAAGGCCGCCGATGCAGTTGTCGGATCTCTGAACGGGTACGGCGGGTTGCTATCGCTTACCCCACCGCGGATGGCCGGGCTTGCAGCGCCCTAGCGCGATGGCCTTGAGTACTAAAGCTCGTGATCTCAAACGCTAGTGAATAGGGCTGGATGAATGTCTCCCGGGAGCGTTCAAGTCACACACACCTAATTGTCGACAACGGTAAATAAAAATGGCAATGAATCCGTCCAAAAAACTCTACATACAAGTAATATGCGCGATAATCGCTGGCGTGTTACTAGGTCACTTTTACCCAGACGTGTCTATTGAATTTAAGCCGTTAGGTGACGTTTTCATACGCATGATAAAAATGATGATCGGGCCGATTATTTTCGTGACCATTGTCGTAGGTATCGCCAAAGGGCATGCAGAATCTGCTGCCAGTTTTGGCAAACTGGCACTTAAAACCGTCATATATTTTGAAGTTGTGACCACATTTGCGATGGCGATAGGGCTCGCAGTAGGTTTATACATACAGCCCGGCGCTGGGATGAACGTTGACCTGAGCTCGGTCGATACAAGCTCCGTCGCCTCTTATAAGGCAGCTGCGGTACCGTTCTCTACCGTTGATTTTATACTTCATGTAGTACCTACTTCATTGATCGAGCCTTTCGTAAAAGGCGACATGCTCCAGATACTTTTTTTATCTGTTCTTTGCGGCTTCGCACTTTCACTAAGCGGGCTGCCTGGCCAAAGCATCGTAACTCAGTTAGAGAAGGCGACCGTACCGCTGTTTAAGATAGTTGGGATGATAATGCGCTTTGCACCGATTGCCGCTTTCGGGGCAATGGCATTCACTGTAGGCAAATTCGGCCTAGGCTCTCTCAAGAACCTAGGCTTACTGGTAATGTGCTTCTACATCACAAGCGCCATTTTCATCGTGATTATTTTGGGTTCTCTAGCTCGCTACTCCGGCTTTAAGCCATGGACACTTCTAAAGTATTTTCGCGAAGAGGCGTTAATAGTTTTTGCTTGTGCCTCTAATGAGGCAGTTTTGCCAGCGCTGGTAAAAAAATTAGAAGGATTAGGGTGCCGGAAAGGGGTTGTGGGTGTCGTGTTGCCCATGAGTTATGCACTTAATCTAGACGGCGCCTGTATTTATTACACCATGGCAATTGCGTTCTTGGCCCAAGCATTAAACGTAGAACTCTCCTGGATTGATCTGCTGACTATTTTTGGGATTTTATTGTTGACGTCCAAAGGGTCGGCCACAGTCACAGGCGGAGGGTTCATCACACTCGCAGCCACGCTCGCTACGGTTCACGGAAAGGTCCCAGTGGAAGCAATGGTTTTATTACTCGGAGTGGATCGGTTGCTGTCCGAGGCCAGATCATTCACGAACTTTTGTGGGAATGTCGTAGCGACAATCTTTATGGCGCGGCTCGAAGGTGCTATCGATATGACGCATGCTAATAACGTGCTTAGTGGCAATACAAGCCCTCCGGTAAATATCGACTTGATAGCCGGATGCTCGCCGCCGGTTGAAAAAGCTCAGCGCTAATCTTTTTATTACCGCGATATCTGACTGGTCTAAGCCTGACGAATCATTTCTTGCTGAGCACTACGCGGTGCCGAAAGATCTGCCCTTCCAGTCAACGGATGCCAGTCCACTGAAAAGTGCTCTCATCAAGCTAGCGATAACGCACCCGGCCAGCGCTTTGAAACTAAACGAACGATTAGGCGCTTTCAGCCCACGATACCTTCCGCGACTCGCGCACCAGCTAGTCGCGGACTCCAATTGCGCTTCAGGCAATGAGAAGATTTAATATTTTTTGGAGTCTGCTTTGGGTCGATAGCTGTCAGTCCACCAAGCGCGAGCGCAGAATGTGAGTTCGACCACCAGCCCAGAATCGCACCATCGTCAATGCTTGAACGCTGGTTAACGCTTGGCCATTTCAATTAGCTGCACTTGATAGCGATAACGTGCCGCGATATGTCTGATCATAACGGCACCAATCGACAACCCCACAACCCCCGCACCTATCATCACCAAAATCATGTTTGGAAAGTTTTGGAGCGTCATTCCCGAACTGAGGGCACTTCCTACCCAGCTGAGCCCGCCTGAGGTACCTCCAAATTCCTTGGCGAAAAAATAGCCGGAAGCAAGCAAGCCTAGCACTGCGCTTTTATCGCCGAAAATATGGGCGACACGAGCTTCGATGCGCTTTATTTTCAGCTGAAGCCAGCACTTCGCATCAATGAGCGCTTCGTCGTCGTAATGGGAAAGAGCGTAAACCATCGCTTGCTCATGCCGGATGTCATTCAGCAGGTTTTGAAGCGAGACATCCTTCCAGCGGAACAACAACAAGCCAGCTGCCACAATAGGTAGAAGCATTGCCAGGATCGCCAACACGCATGAAAGGCTAACTATTACTAACGCTCCAAGCTTTACGCTGTCGTATAAGCCCCTCCCAAAATATGTCCATGCTGCCAAACCCCAAGCCGGTACCATGAGCGCGACAGCTATCCCCATGCACCAATTAGAGATTTGCTCAGCTCTGGCTTCGAATCCAGTGCGGCGTTCGGCCGCTGATCGGGGCTTGTACTGGCTGAGTTCGGTGAGGACATCTAGCGTTTCGTTGATGTGACTGTTTTTGTATGACGCGTTCATGCAATGAAGCTCCATCAATGTGTGGGGTAGTCGTCCATGGGATAACAGGAAGGTCAGGCAACACATCACCGCCGTTACCAGCTAGGTTCAGAGATGTACTATGAAAGCCTGAGAGACGGGCGTGCTGCAAGGAGCCCGTCGCCTCGTATACAGCGTTTAAGAAGTCGCTACGTCGTCCTGCATGGATTCGTTGAAAACCAACGATTCTTGCCGGTCGCGACTGGCCACTTTCGGCCAGAAGCGGACATTCGACCTGATCAGCTTTCGGTCAACGCGGCCGTTCAGCTCAGGAGGCCGTTGCCGGCAAAACACGGGATGAACCACTTTGTCCCTGGGGTAATCCGGCTTACCTCGTTCTCCCGCGCCGAGTTCTTAGTAATGACGATCTGAAGAATCTACTCAAAATGCGAGTGAGGGATTGGCTTTCCAAAGATTCCTCAGGAGCACAAGAAAACCAAGCAGTAGTGTTCCCGCTAGCCCTAGCAATATACCTTGCGTAGCACCATCCATATTTTCCCAGCGAGTCGGGCTCAAGCGCTTGTTGTCAACCCAGACCAGTTTTGACTCGCCTTTGAGAACTAATGCATCATCGTCGTTTAAATCCAGACTAATATCTGAATTATAAAAAGTGAACATGCGATTCTCCAGGTCTTCCACTGGCTTTCCGTTCAAACTAAGGTGCTTAAGCCCTTTAAAGACTGAAAGCCCTTGGACGACCCCGGGGCTGGCTAGTTTATTTGTACCGCCCTCAGCAATATTCGATACTGAGTACCAACCAGAAACCCCCTTAAAAGTCACATAGTTTCTTTTGTCATAATAAAGTTCCGTAGAAGACCTCATTGGCTTAATCATTAATCGCAGTGACATTATGTTTGTAAGCGCATCAACATACATCAAATCAACATCTCGATTTTTTATCGGGACGGCATAACACCCCTTCACTCCAAGCATATTGCTTGGCGGCATTAGCTTTAGCTGCGTTGACTTGCCATTCTGCACTATCGTAATTATCTTAAGTTCAGGCGTTGCTTTTGATTTTTGTGACAAGTCAAGTAGCGGAACATTCAGTTCAAGATTAATGTCCTTATTATGCACCCAATAATCAGCTATCTGATTCTCTCCTGCAAAGCGAGTAATCGTGAAAGCGCTATCCTTCTTCTCCAACCACATAGATGAGTAAATGGCCTTGTTGAATTCGAGACTACCTTGTTTGATGGGCGCTTTGACCGTAACCATGCTTGATGGCAACTTTATCTCCAAGCTTTCCACATCATCAAAAATTAATGCCCGCTTATCGGCCTTAGGAAATTTTCCCGCCTCGCTAAAATAACATCCATCGTATGCGCTCAAGGTTACTTTTGCTTTTTTACCAGATTCAGGACTCCACACGATGCTACTGTCTTTTCCCTGCCCGGTTATTGAAAGGTTTCCTTCAAAATCTCCCGATAAAAAATTGAAGTTATTTTTTTCTTCCTTATTTTGTTCGCAGTGACACCTTTCTGCTTCTTCTTCCGCAAGTCGTTTCTTTACAGTTTCGTCGTAGATTATGCCGAGCGTAGCGTCAGAGGCAACCTTCGCTTCGACATACGAAGTAACCGGGCTAAAAAAAAGTGCCAACACATAGTATTGAATCAACAAAACAGCAACCGCGAGAATGGCAGGGCCTATGCTTGAAAATAACTGTGCTACTCTAGAATGCTCCGTTGCAACCTTGGGCAAGGTTTGGCACACGTATGATATCGACACATAGACAAAAGCAAAAATAATCCCACCTACAATATTACTGATTAAACACTCAAATAATGCAATGCTGTTAGGGGGGAGCGTGAAATATGCATGTAGATCAATCGCCATATTAATCAGGAATGCGGTTAGCATTACTAATAAGGCTGCGCCCCTATAAGTTTTGCTCATTTTTAAGCAAAAGAGCAATAGAACTGATCCGCAAAGGTAATCAACTGAAAGTGCTCCGCTAATCCAAGCCTTGAATGGTGCAAAAGCAATTAGACTATCCTTGTAAACGCTTTGGTAGATACCAGCACTTGGGCTACTTATCAGCGATGTCGAGTGTTGTTGGAACGCCGGACCAAGACTTAGTAAAATTGTTCCACATATCAATAGAGAGACAGCAGTTGAAAATCTGAGCGACACCAATAATTTTAGATAACGCATAAGGACATTCTTGCCAATTATTTCGGATGGGCAATGAGACAGGTAACTGGTCGATAAGTCAATCGTGAGGCAAGCCTGAACCACTCTGGACTTACTGGCAACTGAGTTGAGGCAGCCAAGTCGAACGTCTGCTCATAGACGGTTTCTGACTATAGCTACCGTCAGCGTTGGGGCGGAAGCAGCTCCCGAGTCGCAGCTTAGCTTCTAACCGCTAGATGCCTTTGCGAAGGTCAGGGGGGCAAGCTGAGTCGGCTAAACCATAGTATCGTAGGCTGTGCCATTCATTAAGTGGAATAGGAGAGCAGCGCGATGGAGATGGTAGGCAGCGGAGGACTCATGACCTACGTGAATGCAGCTATGGCTTTAGTGGCGTTGTACCTGAGCATACGTAACCGAAAAACCCAGATAGCGATGTATCGATTGACCCGTTCCACGCACTGGAGCAACACAAACGATTTTCATGTGATCAGCACCGAGCAACTAGAGGACTCAGTTTTAGTTAAGTTGGTGTTCTTTAACCCAGGGTCGGTGTCAGCAGTGATACAAAGCTTAGCTGTTTATGAAATCCCCCGCCCAACCTGGTGGTTGCCACGCCGACTTGATTGGTTACGACGGAGGCGTCTAGAGCTTGCAAAATGGTGGCCCACAAGAGACGAGGAGGAGAAAATGCCTCGCTTATTTGCAGATAGGTATCAGGATCTGATGGTTAAAGAAAATCGAGTAATCCTAGTAAGGTTTCCTGGCACGATCAATCGGCTTACTCATGCGTTTGAACTGAAGACCAATCACGGTTCGATCACGACGTGGTATGTCCTCGACTTCGTAGAAAAGGGATTCGCGTACCAATCCCATCGAAATTTCAAATAATAATAAACGATGGTCAGTATTTGCTTTGAAAGCGGGCAGTGTCGATGGTTAGAAATGCGCTTATGAAGTGAGGTATGTAGCTTGCGTGATGCCGAACATACCCTATTTTGCCGGAAGCAGACTATACGCGAACGTCCGCTATTGGCCGAAAGCAGCCCGTTATAGCTGACGATTTCGGCTAACAGCGGCTACTCCCCGGCGAATTGTCGCAGCGACATGCTGGTTCTGGATGCCGGACAGGCCAATCGGCCAGACAGGCAACACCTCGAAGTATGTAATACCCAAAAGTCCAGACGTTGCGAAAAACCACCACCATGCGGAGGCGGTGGTTTGTCCGAGTCGTAGGACGCGCCGGCTTAGACCTTGACGATCCAGCCCGCCGGGCCTTCGATCTCGCCGGACTGAATGCCGGTCAGCTCTTTGTACAGGCGCTGGGTCACCGGGCCTACTTCGGTTTCGCTGTGGAACACGTGCAGCTTGTCGTTGTAGCTGATGCCGCCGATCGGGGTGATCACAGCAGCGGTGCCACAGGCGCCGGCCTCCTTGAACAGGTCGAGCTTGTCGATGAACACCTCGCCTTCGGTGACCTTCAGGCCCAGACGGCTTTGCGCCAGTTCAATCAGCGACAGGCGGGTGATGCCCGGCAGCACGGAGGGCGATTTCGGCGTGATGAACTGGTCGTCGTGGGTGATGCCGAAAAAGTTGGCCGAGCCGACTTCTTCGATCTTCGTGTGGGTCAACGGATCAAGGTAGATGGCATCGGCGAAGTTGGCTTTCTTGGCCTCGGCACCCGGCATCATGCTCGCCGCATAGTTGCCGCCGACTTTGGCAGCGCCGGTGCCTTGTGGCGCAGCGCGGTCATAGCTGGAGATGACGAAGTTGTGCGGCTTCATGCCGCCCTTGAAGTACGGGCCCACCGGGATGCAGAACACCGAGAAAATGAACTCGGGCGCAGCGCGCACGCCGATGTTGTCGCCGACACCGATCACGAACGGGCGCAGGTACAACGCGCCGCCGGTGCCATAAGGCGGGATGAAACGCTCGTTGGCGCGGACCACTTGCTTGCACGCTTCGATGAACTGCTCGGTGGGCACATGGGGCATCAACAGGCGGCTGCAACTGCGCTGCATGCGCGCGGCGTTCTGGTCGGGGCGGAACAGGTTGATCGAGCCGTCTTTGGCGCGATAGGCCTTGAGGCCTTCAAAGCATTGCTGGCCGTAATGCAGCGCGGTGGAGCCTTCGCTGATGCGTAGCACGTTGTCTTCGGTCAGGGTGCCTTGGTCCCACGCGCCATCGCGCCAGTGAGCCAGGTAGCGTTTGTCGGTCTTGATGTAGTCGAAGCCGAGCTTGTCCCAGTTAATGCTTTCGTTACCCATGACACCCTCTATGTCCAGGCCAGCGCGGCCGGGAACTCCCGGCGCATGGCGGTTCTTCATCAAAGTCGCTCGCAGGATGACCTGCTTCGGGATTACTGATTACCAAAATTCGAACAAGCAGTTGTGGCGATCTCATAAATAGCAAACTTGGAACTGCTATTTCATCTGGGCGGCGTTAAAAGCTTGAAGATGTCAAACCATGGCCGTTCAGGCTCCTAAGCTGCGAGCATAGGCCTTGGCTAGCCTCTTGAGCGTTCACCACTGTCACCAATCCGCCTTATATAATATCGGATGTGATGATGAACAGAGTTTGCCGACGCCAACTGCGGTTAGATCCACAACGCGTTCACTTCTGAAGCCGCTGCTCTACTCTGGCATAACTTGCCTGAGTGCAGTAATGACCCGCACCGTTGCTTCTAAATCCGAGGCCTCGATACCTCTTAAAGCATGACGTCGCAAGCGTGCCAGCTCTGCCTCAACCGCGGTTGCAAGAGTTCGCCCTGTTACGGTTAAGCTCAATAAACTTGCTCGGCGGTCTCCACCGTCCCGGCCTCGATTCACGAGCTTCGCATCACATAATTGGTCTATAAGTCTGACAATCGAGGCGCTTTCTAGCCCGCAACCCTGAGCAACATTAACCTGACGCACGCCATCGCCCAGACGCGAGATAGCTAGAAGCGGTCTTGTACAAGCTTCGGATACTCCATGATCGGCCAATTTTGATTCGCACGCGCGGCGCCACTGTCGGGTCGCGGCAGTTAACCCACTCGTAACTTGTATTTGTAATGACTCTAAATTCATAAAAATCCAAGTAAGTGTAGATATTCGTCTTTTCAAAGGGCCGGCTAGAGCTCTCAAAAAGTATCGTTCCATAAGCTGTCAGCTTTGTCTATTAGGATGGCTGTGGTCAAACCCGCAGAGGGCCCGTTATCCCGTCGAAGATAGTGATAATCTGTCTTTAATCCATCATATTTTGTCCGTTTCATTGGCTATAAAACGAGCAGCAATATCACTATTCAGATCGAACTGGGCCACCGATGAAGCGTAGAGCCCCAGATTAATCTATGGCGCAATTCCAGGTGCTCATCCGCTCGAAGAGCACTACACTGAGCGACGAGCGTTTATTGCAAATAAATTATGAAATTTCTTTTAGATGGCATAGTTCCGGAGCTATTCGGTGACGAAAGAGGTCGGGCGGGAAAATTACCGTAGCCAGACGGTCCACAAGTCGTGCGCGATAGGGATGAGCGCAGGACGTTTTTGAGTCACAGTCGTAGGTTCATGAGAACGTGTCCGCAACGGGGTCGTGACCTTGGGGATGTCGCTACGCTCAGCACATCGAGCATTGCTAGACTCTTGACGATAGGATCTGGGCCTAGCGGGAAAACAAGCACCGTGCTGTTTGTTGAGTGAGGTCATGGAATTGATAGACCGAGGAGCTGTTGTCTTCAACCCACGCTCAGGTAGCAACAATTCAGGGCGACCGCAGCACAGATGATTAAAGCAGAAGGCCCCCAGAGTTAGGCCATCTAATGCCGCGGTTACAGGCCTGGGCAAATATGAGCCGCGCTAAAGCTAGTAGACGAGTCGGAGCGTTGTAATGAATGCTCTGCGGCGTGACGGTTTCTTGCCGGCGCGGCGCCGATAGTACCCTAGCGGCGCGGTTTGCTTGGTGTAAATTATCCAGCTAGTCAAGATCGTAAGTTGAGAATGCCCGAATAAAACCTCAACCCGCTTAGTATTGGCTGCTCACTGATGCTAAGCTTTGGGAATGCAGTTGCTTGAGCGTCTGCTTTGCGCGAGGTACCTAGACGGCATACAGTGCAGGCGTGCGCTCAACGCCATCAACAAATGTTATAAAACGATAACGACAACTTTTTCTCAATAACATTTAACGATTTTAATATATCTTTAAGAAATAGCTCATTCTGGTCATGCTTTGTACGATCGGCCCAGCCTGCCGTTCGAATATTATTAACGATTTCCAACGCCATTTCTGTATTCTCAATTAGCAGTTTGACAGATTCAGCTAAAGCACTCTTCATCATACTGGTAGAAGCTGAAAGCTTTTTCAGTTCCCTACGCACAATACCTTCCATCAAATTATATCTAACGACGTTATTCGTGTCGCGCGTATCGGTGGTATTGCGCACAGCAGAGCTTACTCCTGCACATGCTAGCTCGACTCTCTCCATTGCGTCAGTAACGATCTGAAGACTTATCAAGAGTTGCTCACAAAGTTCCTTTATGCCATTCTCTAGATTTGGATTGCTATTTGAAAAATTCATGGTTTAGCCTTAGCTGATTTTCGTTCAGCTGCACTTAGTCTGCCTGCATAGAGTGCGCAGGTCATGAGCCCGATGATCACTTAAAAGCGCTAGCTAATTAATTTTGATCACATTGATTGATGGTTTTCAAACCTAAACTCTTTGATTTTTAGTGCGACGTCTGTAGTAAACGGCTGGCAGGACATATTATTCCAAGGAGGTGGGATTTATTTTCCAAGCTGTGGACGATTCCTAGGGAACCATTTGCCTGAGACAATTTCTGCAGGCCGCCTTGCACCTGAAGTTCTGGGCTAGGGCAGCAACCACCTCGAGTCAGGTCTCCGCTTGACAGCCGTAAACCTGGATCAGCCCTCTCACGGCTCCCCGGTGAGCTGCAAAGACCCCCGCGGCTCCGGCCAGCAGCTGACTGACGTTGCCCCTAGGTCTCTCGGCTTGGAGCCAGTTGGTCATCTTCGACATCGGTCTGGAATAATTTCGCCAATTCTGCACGCGCTGCGTGAGTACTCTGTAGAACCTTTGACTGATCCTCGGCAATGATGCGCTGTATCGCCAGTACCCTCTCATCATGCTCCGCGAATTTTCTAATCTGGCGCTCAGCATGATTTTTGTTGAGCCCCATTCCCACTAGAATGGTTCGACTCATTTCCAAGCTGGAATAGAACGTTTCGCGAACCGCGTCAGCGCCTGCATTAGCAAGACGATGGGCGTGCTGGCGGTTGCGAGCTCTCGCTATGACTTTCACATTAGGGTGAAGTCGGCGCACTAGCTCTGCCAGCTGCACGCTTTCATCTTGATCGTCATTTGCTATGAGGAAGTACTTGGCTGCGCTTACCTTCGCCGCATTTAAGATCTCGGGCCTCAATGGGTCGCCGTAGAACACCGGCACCCGCTCAAAGCTCCTGATCAAATCGATCGTCTCAACAGAGGTGTCCAATGCAATGAATGGCACATTCTGCGCGCGCAATATCCGGGCTACGATCTGCCCTACTCGACCCATACCTGCGATAACAACTTCAGGTGCATTGCCTTCGATGTTTGCGTAGTCGCCTGGATCAGGCTGCTTCACGGGGGCCTTATAACGCCGTGCCCATCCATTACAGATCATGACCAAGAACGGTGTCACGCACATCGAGAGCGTAATGGTTAAAAGCAGGATATCGTTGGTGTCAGAACTGATCAGGCCTTGAGTCTTGGCTTGGTGCAGCACCACAAATGCGAATTCCCCACCAGCAGCCAATATCGAACTGAGTTGTACGGCGCCTATAGAATTTAATCCTCCTACCAACCTACCGACCGCAAAAAGGATTGGCAATTTGATGATTATGAGTATCAACGTCAGCCCAATCACCAAAAGGGCAGAGCTTTGCAGTAAAGCCAGATTGGCACTCATCCCAACGCCGATAAAAAATAGGGCTAGGAGCAGTCCCTTGAAAGGCTCGATTTGCGAGCTCAGTTCATGGCGGTACTCAGAGTCTGATAGCAGCAGTCCTGCAATGAACGTCCCGAGAGCCATTGAAAGCCCTACCTTATTCATCAGCCAAGCCGTTCCAACCACCACAAGCAAGGCTGTCGCTGTCGATACCTCTGGTAAACCTGTAGATGCCACTGCCCGAAACAGCGGTCGCAAAATGAACCTGCCACAAATCACCACCAGCGAGATGCTTGCTATGGCTTTGGCTGCGTGAATCACGCTCTCGTGGGTGTCGAGTTGGGCGTGTTGAGACGCTATCAGCGGTATGAGAGCTATGGCAGGGATGGAGGCGATATCTTGAAACAGCAGCACGGCAAACGCGACACGGCCGTGGGGGCTCTGCAGCTGCCGGCTCTCGACCAAGCTCTGTATTCCAAATGCCGTAGAGGATAGCGAAAGGCCAAGCCCAATGACGGCTGATGACGCTAGCGGTAAGCCAAAAGCAATGGACCCCAGAAACCCAATCACCGTTGCGCTGATCAGTACCTGCGCAAGGCCCGCCCCAAATAAAGCCTTACGCATTGTCCAAAGCTGCCTGGGAGAAAGCTCTAGCCCAATCACGAAAAGCAGCAGCACTACTCCGAGCTCGGCAAATTTTGCGACGCTATCAGGATTGCCTATTAGACCCAGAACCTGTGGGCCAATTATTGCACCAGCTACCAGGTATCCTAATACCGCACCTAGCCTCATGTATTTCGCTACCAGCACCGCCACAACGGCTGCGAACAGGAATATCACTGTTGAACCAAGCAAGTCGGCCTCGGGCGACATATTCAAACACCTTAGAAGTTGTCAATCGTTACCCCCACGGCATGGGATACCCAGAACGTCATGGGAGTTAGTCAAACCTCCTCGATAGAATTATGTTCCAGCGCATCAGAGGTGCCAAACAACAAGAACTGTAGTGAGTTTGAAGAAAAACTATCGCGGTGGAGGCGCCATGCTGCTCGGAGACGAATTGCCAATATGCTCAAAACCTTCAAAGCAATAGAGCCCGGTCGCCATCCGCTCATCGTCTAAGCCGCTTGACCTTGGGCTGGCTAAAGCGCGGTTGCTGGTCCTCTGATCGGGCGGATGGCAGATGTAGATTTGTCAAAAAGTTCGTCCGGTGCAGCGCTCTAGCTACAGCAGTTTTGCTGAACGCTGATTGGCCGGCAGGCGGGTGCATTAGCACGAGGCTAAAGCACCTCACCACCGCCTTGAGGTAACCGGTGAAGATTTTCTATCCCATCCCTGCATAAATTATGGCTTGAAGCCGCCTCGTTAGCTGCAGATATTGATGACTCAAAACACTTGAGCTTACAGGGGCGTGCCAAAATGAACCGATCGTCTCCATATGAAGGCTTCGAGCTTGCTTACCAGCGAGTTGGCACGGGGCGGCCAGTAGTCCTAATCCATGGGTGGCCTGGCGATCATACAGATTACGATTTGTTGATCCCAATGATTAAGGTCCATGCGGACGTGATTGCTGTGGATCTTCGCGGGTTCGGATGTTCGGACAAGCATTCAGTTGATCCAGAATCAGCCTATTCTGGTAAAGCTCAAGCCCGCGCCGTGATTGCACTTATGGAAGAGCTTGGCCTCCAAGACGCTATAATCTGCGGCTACGACGTGGGCAGCTGCGTCGCCCGCAATATAGCGTCCATGCGGGCTGATCTTGTCAGCTCTATGGTGTTGTCCCCCCCTTTGCCTGGCGCAGGGCATCGTCTGCTAGAACTGGCCAAGGCAAGCGAGTTTTGGTACGCAGCATTTAATAAGCTTGGTATTTTCAGCCGGCTGGTTGATGGAAATATGGATGCAGCCAAAGCTTATTTAACTCACTTCTGGTCCCACTGGTCGGGGCCGGCTTACCAGTTTGATGAGGGACGACTTGCGCACCTGACAGACGTCTATTCAGCCCCCGGTTCGTTTGAGGCGTCGTGCGCTTTTTACAAGACTTCCGATAATCCTCTAACAGCTTCAGCTGCCGAACTTTTACCTGAACGCGACGACCGTTTGACCACCCCTACAATCGTACTGTGGCCAGAAAATGACCCCATATTTCCAGCCGACTGGTCAGACCGCTTGGCAGAGTTTTTCGTCCGCTACCGGCTAGTGGTAATGCCTATGATCGGGCATTTCTCACCGGTAGAAGGCGCTCCGTATTTCGCACGCGCGATCCATGACCTGCTGGAAGAAGAGAAGTAGCTCTCACGAAGTCATGTTATGTCGAGCTACCGTATCGTGCTTGGGTTCCGATGCTTGGTTGTTGTTAGTGCGATGATAAAAGCTTAATCCCGAAACCTACTAGGCAAACGCCTGCAAGCTTCTGAAAAATCAGCGTCATAGATTTGTTAGCGCGTATGCGTTCGGCGCAAAAATGCGTTAGGGCGATAACGATCAACCCGTAAGTGAACGTCAGGCAGGATACCGTCAGAGCGAGTACTGCGAACGTGATGAAGCCCTGATGTTGGTCCGGATCGATGAATAGAGGCAAAAATGCCATATAGAAAATCACTGCCTTCGGATTGAACAGGGTAATCACCAATGTCTGTTTCAAATAACGATAGGGCTTGATATCCAGCATCGCACCGCCGCCGGCCTTCGCCATTAACAATTTAATACCTAGATATGCCAAATAGGCTCCGCCTGCAAGCTGCACGATAAAGAACGCGGATGGATACGCTTGAAGTAGCGTTGCCACTCCTGCTAAGGCCAGCCACATGAGAATCTGATCGCCGATAAGGACCCCGGTAATGGCAGCAACGCCTGCTCTGAGGCCTCCTTTGCTGGTAGACGTAATGAGCGCGAAATTACCAGGCCCCGGCAAGACCAGAAGGACGATGAATGAAATAAGAAACGTTCCGTAATGCGCTATACCAAACATGTGACTTCTCCAGAATTTCCAGACAACGCAGTAAAGGTATGGAAAGTTTCCATAAGAAGGCGATGCTTGTCTACGATGATTTTATGAAACTGATCTAGCCGCTTAAATTTAACGAGCGGGGGCACACCTCAGGAGCTTCATGTCCGTTGAGGGTTGACAGATGTCCGTTTTGGAATGTGGCTGACTCTTGCATTTTGCCAGCGTTAATGAGCGATATTGCGTATTTGCCCAGCAGATCATTTTTCAATTTACCAAAACTGATGAGACTCTAAAAATGAGAGCTTTTTACAAATTTAGCTATTCAAAATGCCATAAGATTTATGACCAGTGTTTCGGTCTGCCCGGAACGATTGCCGCCATGGCACTGTCGGCCATATTTGTTGCCGGTTCGACGCTTGCCAGCACTGAACAAGTACTGCCGCTCACGCATGGAATTTATGCCGATGATTCTCAGACATGCTTGAATCCGGTCAATGCCGGTTTAAAAAGCTACGATGGGGTAGGTTTGAACTCTGCCCACACGCACGCGTGCAGGCTTTCTCTGATTAACCGGCAAGGTAATTCCTATAGCCTTCGCCAAGAATGTGTGGACGCTGGTGCTGGTCCTGGTCCTCTCGTAGGCGAGGATATCTTGATATCCGTAATCAGCTCGAGTCGATTCGTACTTACCCAAGGGTCCAATACCACAACGTTCAATTACTGTGCGCCCTTTACTTTGCCGCCTGGGCTGCAGCCTCCAATGTAGGTACCAGTGTTGAGGCGCCTCCTTTTGCAGCTCTAGAGGCGACTAATGGATCCTGCTGATGCTATTACCTCATCCGAGCCTTAACGCGCAGCGTAATATAGCAACCGTCCGGAAAAAACACCTTCCTGATGCCATTGCTTAAGGCGATGGTGTCCACCTAAATTTAAGTGGACACCCGTTCTAGCCATTTTGAAGCGGACCTCATGGCACAAGAAGGCCGTTGCTATACCAACTCCTTTGAGGCCAAGGTCATCGCCGATTGTGCGCTGGCTGGCACCCCGATCCCCAATGTCGCCTTGACCCATGGCGACAGGGAAGTAGATGCTGCATGAGTCGTAACTTATGACATCTGACACTCAACCGCTGCCCCTTGAGCTTTGCCGTCAGGCCTTCTGTTCATTCGACAGGAGGGATCGCAGCAGGCTTTAACAGGTTAGCCCGTAGCAGATGAGTGCGGGCTTGGTTGAACTCGCCGCAGCGTTACAGCCCGGCGGCCATGTCCAAATGCCAATCCACCTTTGCGCGAAGTTTGGAGGCTTGGCGAGGGCCGCGTTCTCCTACTGTGGGCATCCTGCTATTCAAATTGTAGTGGCTTACACTGCCGAAGCAATAACGCAGATCTGCCGGCACCTATTATGTTCTTCTGTATGCCGTCTAGAGGGTCTCGCCATGCCATCGACTGATGCCTTCGCGGTGGCCCTGCGGGAGACATAATCGAGAAGATCGCCACGCTGTCCGATGGGCTGGTCCAGTGCACTGCCGCCCAGGTGCGCTACTACGTCGTCTAGCTCGGTGAGCTAGACCGGTGAAAATAACGCAGTTTAACGACCGTAGGTCTGCGAACGTGAATGCGCTCGACGACTAGGATACCAGTGACACTGGCGTGAACGCCGATGAGGGGGCATAGCGCTAAGGCGGCGTAGCCTGTCAGTAAATCGTTTGGAGTACAGTCATCCAGATGACGCTGTTTGCAGTGGGCGGAATAATCTGAGTTCGCCAGTTGTTATCTCCTCAGATACCACAATCACCACGTGGCTGGGGATGCTTCCATTGGAATTTCATATGCACCTGCAAGCCGGGTCGTTGGTCCCCAGTGAGTGCACGGATGACGTTAAGTAAACGGATGTCAAGCATGTACACATTTCGGTGCGCAATGACAAATGCGCGTAGGTATTCGGCTGCATACGTTTCGGTAGCCGCCGTCTATTTCATTCGCGATGACGGGAGCAGTGACTATGCCTTGCGCTAAACGCTACAGCCGACGTCAATCGAATCCTTCAGGAGAGTGAGGGTCGCAGCGCCCAACCTGGTCGTCCCGTCGGGCATGCGTGGGGCTGCACGTTGAGGCTGGAGGGTTGGATATCTCCGACCGTTTGTTACGTACCGGCACGGCTATGGGTACACCTACTTGCTGGCGTACCGGGCGCGATGCTAACGGTAACCGACCGTTAACCGGTTCGTTGGAGCACCACAATCTGACCTCGCAGGTGAATAAGTACATTCTCGGCGGGCCTACCGGCGATGTGAGCGATACCATAGACGTGTGGGCCGGAGGTGCCACATTAACCAATCGCCAACGCGAGCCTTACGAGGCCAGGTTTAAACGGGCTTTTGCCAACGAGAAGACGTCCTCAGGCGCATTTGTCGACCGACAGCAGGCTATTCTCATCGCGATGTATCTCCTCAATTCAACTGATGGTATGGCCCAGCTGGATCTACTCGATAATGGTTCTGAGCAACGAGTCAAGCTCGAGTCAGCTGCGCCCGCGACGTTAAGGGGAAACGCGGTAATGGTTTATTACGCGGGCACGCGAGCGGGTGATTCGGATATCTCTACCCAGAGGCCTATTTCGTCTGCAGTGATGATTGTTGATCTGCTCATTCCTGGTGAGATTCACATTCAGACCTTTTTTCCAGTAGTGTAGAGCCGTCTGGCCATTATTAGTCGTCATAAACTTCAAACAGATGGAGGGGCGGTATTTGCGGTGAAAGACCGATCCCTACAGAGACCTACCGGACTACTTAGCAGTGGTTTGAAAACGTCATGGAGGTCCGTGTATCGCCCGAGCGATCATGCAAAATCGCATTGCTGTTGTGGTTCTGGGCGACGCTGGTGATCGACGCGCCGGTGCCGAACGTACTCTTGAACAACCTAGGCCTTCAAAAAATTGGAATAGGTCCGGTGTCGCGGCTGCATGAACAAACACGCTAAAAAGACTAGAAATGGTCTCTACCTAAATTAAGTGGCCACAATTACCTTTAGCGCCGGGGTCAGGAAGGTGAGTTGGCGGGACGCTTACGTCATATGAATTTCAGACGGCAGCCATTCGACTGATGCGTTTGCCGGTTCACTGTGTATTTCACCGCCCACGATTAGCACTGTTGTTAAGGATACGATTATTCTGCCCGCCATCACATAAGCGGTGATCAGCGTCCCCCAGCCTCTGTGATACCTATTTAGGATGCGTGACGCTCTATGTGCCGAATTCACAAGGCCAAAGCAATCGGTCATGTGCCAGTCATGCATTCACTCACTAGCTTTGACTTGTACCCGTCCAAGCTTTTAAGGCGCGACATCGTATCCGAGCTGTGCACGTGCTGCTTCCTTCCTGTCTCTCGCGAGGGTCCAGACTATTGTCGCCCGATGCCTTAATGCCAGTGGCGGTTACGGTTTTCGAAAGACATTTGTGATCCTGAGCTGGGAACGCAGTCGAAGGCTTTAAAGCGATAGTTTTTCTTTCCTGTCACCTTAGTTCATATAGTTTGGCCCTTTCGGCAATTTCCTCAATAGTACACCCATGCCGAATGCGAGGCAGATCCTAAACTTATCGAGGTGGGTCCCATGACAAACATCAACTATGGCTTTGCAAACAAGGTTGTTTTGATTACAGGCGGAACATCGGGAATTGGACTGGCGACAGCGCAAGAATTTGTCGCACATGGTGCAAACGTGATAGTAACTGGCGTTACAGCAACCCGTCTCGAAGAGGCACGGACTTTGCTCGGGCAAGCCGCGCTAGTACTTCAGGCTGATCTCCGCAAGCCTGACTCTCTAGACGCAGTAATGGCTGAGATCTCCAAGCGCTTTGGTCGGCTTGACGTGGTCTTCGCTAACGCCGGTGCGGGTACGGCTTCACCTTTGGATCAGGTCACTGAAGCTCAAATTGACGAGCAGTTCGATCTGAACTTCAAGGGTACGTTTTTCACGGTGCAGAAGGCCGCACCGTTGTTGAGCAAAGGCAGCAGCGTCATCCTCACCACTTCGTTCCTTAACACTGTTGGTACTCCGGGCCTCTCCGTGCTTTCTGCGACGAAAGCAGCGATTCGATCACTGGCCCGCAGTTTGGGTGCTGAGTTGGCGCCACGCGGCATCCGTGTGAATGCGGTGAGCCCGGGCCCTATCAGCACTCCGTTTCACGGCAAGTTAGGGCTTTCGGATGAGCAGTTAAAGGAGGTGGCGGCAGGAATCGAAGCGTCCGTCCCACTGGGCCGTTTCGGTGAAGCAAGTGAGGTGGCCAAAGCCGTTCTTTTCCTTGCGAGTGACCAAGCATCATTTATCACCGGGGACGAGCTGGTTGTAGATGGTGGTTTGTCTCAGTTCTGACCGTCGGTAGGCCATCGGTGTAAGCCGATGGCTTCGTTGACCAGTTTACTCCCTACGAATCTACCAGTATCCGGGAAACCTCGGATGCTGGTGTTTTGGTTAAGCCCAATCCCTCGTTCTCCTTGAGCATAATATGCGGAAGATAAGTGTTGGCTTTGTGATCTTTCCAGGATTCCAGTTGCTGGATATAGCGGGCCCAAAATGCGCCTTTGAGCAAGCGGCCATTCACAGCGATGGGGAGTTGATTTATGAACTGCACACAATAGGAATACTCCCGGGCCCAATAAAATCCTCCAGCGGGCTTACGGTCATCCCCGATATGACTATCTTTGACAATTCGACAGCGTTCGACACCCTTGTTGTATCTGGAGGGCAGGGGATTTTTGATGTGGTTGGTCAACCAGATTTACAGAGCTGGCTACAGACCCAAGCTGGGTCGTGTCGCAGAATCAGTGCCATTTGTAATGGTGTCTTCGCGCTTGGCAAGGCAGGGTTAATCGATGATAGAAACGTCACAACTCACTGGAAGGACGCCTCAAAGCTGCGGGAAATGTTTCCTTCCACACGGGTTCTTGGCGACTGTATCTACCTCAAAGATGATGCTATCTACACCACGGCGGGAATCACTGCTGGCATTGATCTGGCATTGTTCTTAATCGAGGAGGACTTTGGTAAAGCGCTTGCATCAGAGATTGCAAGGTATCTGATCGTCTACCTACGCCGGACGGGCGAGCAGCCTCAGCTCAGCCATCTGCTGCGAATGCAGTCCCATTCAAACTCTTCCGTTGAGGATATTCAGAGTCATGTACTCGCCAGCTTGGCCTCAATCCATACCATGGAATCCCTAGCTAAACGCGTTCATATGAGCGTTCGGAACCTTTCCAGGCTTTTCATGAAAAGCGCCGGTGTTCCGCCTATGACGTTCATCGCAAATGCTCGAATTGAATCCGCTTGCAGGCTCCTTGAGACCACAGATCTTTCCCTGAAGGAAATCGCATATCGCTGCGGATTCGGGAATGTTGATGGGTTCCGGCGAGCATTCCTCAAACGCTTAGGCGTAACCCCCATTCTATACCGCCAAGGCTTTCGCGCTCCCCACCAAGACGTGCTCGGAGAGGAGGAGTAGATCGTCAATCAGAAGCGGTCAAGCTGTGGTCCTGATAGGGTTCTTTGCTAACTCTGCTGAGAGCTGAGAAGTCGCTTGGGATAGTGAAGCTGACGTAACGGCCAACTGACCTTGTGCAGCCATTAGCGCGGTCGTTTTCTCAGTATCGGAAGAATATTTTTTCGAAGCGGCCGCCTGCAGTTGCGCCTGCTGCTCTTGGAGTTGCTTCTCAAGTTCCTTTATCCTCTTTTGGAGAGTGATCACGGCGAGACTGGGTCCTCCACCGGCACCTCCTGCTGTGTCGGAGTCGCCGACCTTTTTTGACCGCTCCCCATCATCACCCGATATAGCGTCCAGACCCGAAGTGCTTAGCGGGTCTGAGGATGAATCCTCTGCCACGGCGCGGGTCATCTTTGACGTTAAGACGCTAGGCGCGATTGTTACGTTGAAGCTGGGGATGTTCATCTGTTCGCCCTCTATTCCGTGCTGGTAGGTAGTGGTCACTGTATCGATTTGAACAGCGAGTTATGGCCCATAGACGCGATCTGCCACGTCAGTGGAACGACCGTTGCGTTGTTTCATCTGGACATACACCGGCCAGCCATCTTTAGTTTTTCGGCTTGGTGTCTGATCGCTGTAGCGAGGTTTTGAGACGACATTGCGTCTAATACGGACATACCAAGGCTTGCGTTGGGGAACGGCAGACTCATGCGATGTCCCCCAAGATATGCTGCACGCCGCGCTTCGTCATCCTGCTTACTGAGCGTATCGATAGTGCATCGGGCAATGGCCATCGCGGCTAAGAGCTGTCGCGCGCGGATACTTCAGTCCTTTGGCATTAACATCATTCCAGCTAATGCAATGTGTCCTATCAGGGGCTGCCCACGCAGTGATGTTGGCTAGTGTGCAGCTAAACATAGCACTTGCTCCCCACTGCGAAAGGTAACGGCGACGGTCCCATTTAGCCGCACGGCTGATCGACCACCACCGCCACGGCGAGGGATGAAGAACGAGGTCGAGATAGTTTTCGTTTGTTGTCAGCCTAGATCTTGTGCCTTGGCGGTTGATCACTGATTTCGGAAAGTAGAGCCCAGCCGAAATAGGGCCCTAGTTTACTAACGATGAGGAACAACGATGAACAGTGTGAGCCGCAGCTTCGACAACAAAATCGTCCTGATTACCGGCGGCACGTCCGGTATCGGTCTGGAGACGGCACGCCAATTTATTGCCCAAGGCGCGCATGTGGTCGTCACTGGCGTAACTGCGCATCGGTTGGAAGAGGCTCGGGTAACGTTGGGCAACCGCGCTTTGGTCATGAACGCTGACCTCCGCGATCCGGACTCCCTGGATGCAGTGATCAAGGAGGTAGCTGCCCGCTATGGTCGGTTGGATGTTGTTTTCGCTAATGCGGGAGCGGGTACTGCATCTCCGTTGGAAGCTGTCACTGCCTCGCAGATTCAAGAGCAGTTCAGTCTCAATTTCAATGGCACCTTCTTCACCGTACAAAAAGCCGCCCCTTTGCTCACTAAAGGCGGCAGTGTGATTCTGACAACGTCCTTTCTGAACGCTGTAGGCACGCCTGGTCTTTCGATTTTGTCAGCAACGAAAGCAGCAATTCGTTCACTTGCTCGCACGTTGGGCGCCGAGTTGGCGCCTCGGGGCATACGTGTTAACGCCGTCAGCCCAGGTCCAATTAGCACTCCATTTCACGGCAAGCTCGGACTCTCAGAAGAGCAGCTCAAAGAAGTCGCGGCGGGCATTGAGGCATCGGTTCCACTGGGTCGCTTCGGTGATGCCAGCGAAGTTGCCAAGGCGGTGCTCTTCTTAGCCAGCGAGGATGCCTCGTTTATCACCGGCGACGAGATTGTTGTTGACGGCGGTTTGTCTCAATTCTGAATACAAAGTGGGCCATCGGTGCACCTGCCGATGGTCGCGTGATCGACGCTCAAATAAGGGTCAATCAATGGATTCTTCGATTCAACATGGCTTCGCAGACTTTTCCCGAATTAACCTTATTGGGACAGCTACGCCGTTGCAACGCGCGACCGGTGTGGAGCGCCACTTACGGCGTGAGGGAATCGAAGTGGGCGTCTATCTCAAGCGCGAGGATCTGACCCCTTTAGGGGGGGGTGGAAATAAATTGCGGAAACTGCAGTACCTCATGGCAGAGATACTTCAGTCAGGGCATGACACGGTCGTCACTTTCGGTGGCATTCAATCGAACCATGCCCGGTTAACGGCGGCTGTGTGTGCTGCGCTCAAGGTGGAGTGCCATTTGGTTCTCACGCAAGAAGTAGAAATCGATACCGTCGACTACCAGCATAATGGCAACCGGCTGCTCAATCAGATCTTTGGGGCCAATTCACACGTGCTACCTCGTGGTAGCTCAAAAAAAATATTCGCTGATGAGCTTGTAGAGCGGCTCTTTGCAGCCGGAAAAAGACCTGCAGTGATCCCTACAGGCGGTTCTACGCCTCTAGGCGCTATCGGGTACGCAGAATGCGCGGCTGAAATCTCCGCTCAAGCCAGTGTTGCAGGGCTGAATTTCAAGCGGATAATAGTTCCAAATGGTAGCAGCGGGACGCAAGCGGGTCTCATAGCCGGCTGGACTGCGAGTAACGGCGACCCTGGAATCATTCATGGGTTTGCGGTCATGGAAGGCGCTGAGCGGTGCAAAGTTCAAACGTCGGACCTAGTGTCTTCCACACTTGACTTTATAGGCTTGGGATCCGCCGTACCGGCAAGCGTCAACGTGTCAGATACCCAACTTGGTGCGGCCTACGGCCAACCTACGGCGTCGATGCGTGAAGCGCTGCAACTGCTGGCAAGAACTGAGGGGTTGCTGCTGGACCCCGTTTACTCAGGCAAAGCGTTCGCAGGAATGCTCGATCAGCTGCGGCATGGTGAGCTAGCGGCAGGCGATGACCTGCTTTTTGTCATGACCGGCGGAGTTCACGGGCTTTTTGCTTATCAAAGCACCCTTGGTAGTGCGTGGGACGATGAGGCTGGTGAAGTTGGAGATTCGAACTAAATGCGAGCCCCTAGGCACCTAAATGCGCTACGCGCTTTCGAAGCCGCTGCACGACATCTAAGCTTCGTAGGCGCTGCCCAGGAGCTAAGTGTCACGCCTGCGGCTGTTGGCCAGCTCGTCCGCAGCTTGGAGGACAGTTACGGCCTGCAGTTGTTTCACCGGTCGCGCGGGGGGCCATCGCGCCTTGAACTAACTCCTCCTGCCGTAACAGCGCTGGGCCAGCTGCAAGCCGCCTTTGACCTTATGAGTGATGCGGTAGAAGGGCTTCGAAAAGGCGCCGCGCCAGATTCAATTACGGTTACGGTGCCACCTGCTTACGCTGACAAATGGTTGCTCGGAAGAGTAGAGCACTTTCAAAACCTCTTTCCGCAGTTCGAGCTGATCCTGCAGACTGATGGCCGATTAGTTGACCTAGCTGCGGAGAGGATTGATTTAGGTATCCGTTTTGGGCATGGGCGTTGGCCAGGGCTTAGCGCTACCCACTTGATGGACGACCATTTCTTCCCCGTATGCAGCCCCGCGCTATTGAAAGGGCCAAATCCGCCGACCTCACCTGAGATGCTTCGCCATCATGTCCTAATCCATGACCTCTCGATGCGGGATACACCTGCATTCCCGACTTGGCAGAGTTGGCTTGAAAGAGACGGCTACGATGTCCCAGCTGAAAGCCGGGTACTTAGAATCAACGACTCGGCGGCAGGTCTGCAGGCCGCAATGGCCGGAAGCGGCGTTGCGTTGGGTAGAAGTAGTCTTGCCATAGGAGATTTGAAGGCTGGCAGGCTTGTTCGGCCCTTCGGAGAGGAGCAACCGAGTCCTCTTGCCTACTATGTCGTGCAAGTGTCCAAGGCATCCTTGTCCGTCGCCGCACAAGCGTTTAAAGACTGGCTCTTGGAATCAGCTAGAGATCCTTGGCCCGAAATAGCTGAGCGCTAGGCTCACCAATATTTCTGGCAGGGTTAGATAGCCCAATAAGTGAAGCAAGCAGTTTACAGAGCTTGACTTGCCGAAGACGGTCGGTCATATTTCGGTCGTAATACAATCGAGCGAAGAGCGGAAATGCCTCAGATCAGCGTCCGGGCGGACATCGAAGCTGCAGCAATGGAAATGTTCTCCCGCCGCGGTTATCACGCGACGGCGGTGAAAGACATCACCTCTGCCGCAGGAGTGCCCAAAGGCTCTTTTTACAACCACTTTGCTAGTAAAGAAGATCTGGCCTTGCACACATTGGAGTGCTACTGGGCTTATGCTTTGGAGGGTCTCAAAATGCTTTCGCGCCCGGCCGAGCCTGCTAAGACCCGGCTACTCAACTATTTCGAGGCTTTAAATAGCTACGCCGAGAAGCATCGCTACAAGACCGGTTGCATGGTTGGAAACCTTGCTACTGAGATGTCTGAACACAGCGAGAAAATCAGAGCCAAAGTCAGTCAAGTATTCGATGTTTGGACGACATCATTAGAAGCTTGCATACGCCAAGGTCAAGCTGATAGATCGATCACCAACATTATGGATTCAGATAAGTTGGCCGCATTTCTTCTGAACTCTTGGGAAGGCTCCGTACTTCGCGCAAAAGCTGACAGATCGGGCCGACCACTGAACGTCTTCGCCGAATTTTTGATCCAGATCCTCTAAAAGCAAATACCTTAGAGACACACAGTTAGTTATCGTTGAATCTAAGACGACCGGTCACATTGAGAGTAAGATAATGACTCTGTACCTGCAAAAAGAACTGTTGATTGGTAAAGCTCGTCTGTCGCATCGAGTCGTGATGGCGCCGCTTACTCGGCTACGAGCAACAGAGCCCGCTGGAGTGCCAACTGAATTAATGGTGGAGTACTACGCCCAACGAGCAAGCGAGGGCGGCCTGATAATTACCGAGGCTACAAACATCTCAGAGCAGGCGAAGGGTGTGCCGGGCGCACCAGGCATTTTCACCGATGAGCAGCAGCAATCCTGGCGAAAAGTTGTAGAAGCTGTGCACGCGAAAGGCGGGGTCATTTTTCTTCAGCTCTGGCACACAGGCCGAGCATCTCATTCTAGCCACAATTCTCTTGGCTCGCTCCCGGTTGGACCGTCCGCGATTGCTGTCTCAAGCAATGCTATGGGTGCCGGTTTTCAGAACTGTCCCCGTGAAGCGCCAACTCCCCTTAGCCGTGAAGCCATCGCCGCAATCGTGGCGGACTATCGTACAGCAACCTCCAGAGCGATAAATGCTGGCTTCGATGGAGTAGAAATCCACGCTGCAAATGGATATCTCATCGATCAATTCCTCCACGATAACGTGAATACGCGCAAGGACGAATACGGTGGACCTGTTTCATCAAGGGCAAAGTTTTTACTTGAGGTCGTAGATGCTGTCGGTGAGGCGTCAAGCGGCCGACCAGTAGGCGTACGCTTGTCCCCTTACGGAACCTTTAACGACATGCACGATAGCGACCCTGAACATCTCTTTCGGGAGGTCATCCACTTACTCGGTCGCAAACCGGTATCTTATCTTCATCTGATCGAGCCTCGAGCGAATGCAGGTCTGAGAGAAGAGCATGACATGACAAAGCCGTCCTCTGTGTCGAGGCTCTTTCATAATACCTTCCCAAGACCAATAATCGTGTCTGGCGGTTTCAACCGCCAACGTGCCGAAAGTCTTATTCAGGATGAAATGGCTGACGCCATCGCATTCGGAAGGCATTTCATCTCAAATCCTGATTTACCCAATCGATTATTCAATGATCATCCTTTGAGTGCCTACGACCGGGCCACTTTCTACGGCGGTGGGGCTGCCGGCTATACTGATTATGCAGAGTTCACTTCACTCTGAAATCGATAAGCGGGCGGCAACGGATAGCTCGGCCAGTTCCGGGTACCAAGAGCGCGGATGGGTCCTGCCTAGAACGTCGCGTGGGGAGATTCGCACTTTTTCTAGTGACCATCCTAAGACAGGATATGGCCAGGTTGACGGGCCCTAGGGCTGGCATGCATTCACGGCCAAATTGGGATGCCTGCGGCGTCCGCCCTACACCCGGATTTTCCTATTATGTCCCCAACTAGGGTATGACGGTCTTGTTGTATAGTCACCGCAAAATCAGCACCCGGTGACTCATGTCTTACCCGCTCGACACCATAGCCCACACCTACCTAGGGAGTAGCGTCTATTCTCGTCTGCGCAATGCGCTAATCACTGGAGGGTTGAAGCCTGACGACCGATTACGCATTAGGGAGTTGGCTGCACAGTTGGGAACCAGCGTCACGCCAGTACGTGATGCCATCCTTCAGTTAGCCAAAGAGAAGGCTTTAGTACTTAAAACCCCGCGGGATATCCGCGTGCCTGTGCTAGATCAGGACGGTTACGCCGAAATCCGTACGTTACGCCTCAGCTTAGAAGGACTTGGAGCTGAAACAGCAGCCACTTTGGCAACCGCGGCGGATATCGATCGCATAGCGGAGAATATCGAGCTGAACCTACAAGCAATTGATAATAAAGACTTTTCCGAAGCGTTGCGACTCAACAGCGAGTTTCACTTTCTAATAGCTGAAGCAGCGCGGATGCCATTGCTACGAGGGATACTGGACAGCCTTTGGATGCGAACCGGTCCGTTAATTGCTCAGGCTTATGCCCATTTTTCGCTTTCAATGGCCATTGAGCATCATGTGGAGGTTTTGACCGCGTTGCGGGAGAAGGATGCTGCAGCAGCAAAGCTAGCGATGCAGACGGACATCATGGATGGAAATCAGAAGATGCTGGAATTCATTGCGGTACGTAGCGAGTAGCTGATCCGAACACGCCCGTCATCCTGGATATGGTCCTTGACAACCCTGACGCTCGAAAAGATGATGCATCATGCATCATAAATTGGAGCTGCCATGATCAACGACAAGAAAAAGCTTTTGCTTACAGGAGCCAGCCGGGGTATCGGCCACGCCACTGTGAAACATTTCAACGCAGCGGGCTGGGAGGTCTTCACGGCGTCACGGCAAAATTGGGTTGCCGAATGCCCGTGGGCTGAAGGTTTGCTCAACCATATTCACTTGGACCTGGAGGACATCGACAGTGTTACAGCCAGCATGGCAGCGATTAAAGACAAGCTGGGCGGGCGCCTGGATGCATTGGTTAATAACGCAGGAATATCGCCCAAAGGCTTGGAAGGTGCTCGCCTAGGTGTGCTTGAGTCGGATTACGCGACTTGGATCAAGGTTTTTAACGTCAACCTGTTCTCAACTGCATTACTTGCGCGCGGGCTGTTTGATGAACTCAAAGCTGCTAAGGGCAGCATCATCAATGTGACCTCTATCGCAGGGTCCAAAGTACATCCTTTTGCCGGCGTCTGTTACTCCACTTCCAAGGCCGCTCTTTCCGCCCTCACGCGCGAGATGGCCTTTGACTTTGGAAGGCACGGTGTAAGGGTTAACGCCATTGCGCCTGGCGAAATCGACACTTCCATACTCTCCCCGGGCACGGCCGATATCGTTGAGCGCCTAGTCCCCATGCACCGCTTAGGGAAACCTGAAGAAGTCGCTTCACTTGTCTATTTCCTTTGCACGAGTGGCGCCTCCTACGTGAATGGTTCTGAGATACACGTTAATGGCGGGCAGCATGTCTGACGTGATCGTGGGAGACTTGTCCTGCACCGAGCTTATGACAACTGGCGTTCCGCTAGTGGACGCGCGCCATGCTGCCGGAATTGCGAAAAGTCATTACGGTCTGGCTGGAGCAGTACAGGTGCTCAATGGTGAGCGGGACGCGAACTTTCTCGTGCGGACGGCACAGGGCTCATTCGTCCTGAAAGTGATCAATCCGGCCGAGCAACCTAGCGTTACCACTTTTCAAACGCAGGCTTTGCTGCATATCGAGCGCAGCGGGGCTGATCTGCCAGTGCCCCGGGTAGTGGCGGATCTTGAAGGTGGATTCGAGAGTACAGTTAGATTAGGTGAAGACTCGTACTCGGTAAGGGTAGTCACATTTCTAGAAGGCGTGCCGCAAAACCTGGGTAATCCCAGCATCGCGCTTATGCATGATCTAGGATCGACTTTGGCCAAGATAGATATCGCTCTTCGAAGCTTCGAGCATCCAGGGGCACAGCGAAGTCTCCTCTGGGACGTCGGCCATGCCGAACGAATCCGTGCATTATCACAGGCTCTCAGCCCAAGACAGTACCAATTGGTCAGTAAGCTGCTTGACCGACACGAGCGTGAGGTGAAACCTCGCCTTGTCGGAATGCGGTCTCAAGTCATCCACAACGACCTCAATCCAGCTAACGTTTTGCTCGATGCTACAAACCGTCGGGTGGCCGCTGTCATCGACTTCGGCGATGCTTTGCAGGCAAATCTAATAAACGAATTGGGTACGGCGCTTGCCTATCAATTTGACGCCGATGCAGCAGACCCTTTCTGGCAAATTAAACCTTTCGTGGCTGCCTATAACGCGCTCATACCTCTGGCTGTCGACGAGCTCGAGGTGCTTGGAGACTTGATCGCTGTTCGAATGGCGATGGCGATTACCATCGCCCAATGGCGGGCAGAGTTGTACCCAAACAATCGAACCTATGTGCTGCGCAATCTCATCAATACATGGCGCAATTTGCAGAGGTTGGCCGAGCTGGATCCGGCGGCACTGTCCTTGGCACTACGCACCGCCTGTGAATCGGAGCATGCATGAGTACAGATTTAGGTTCTCGACGCAGCCAGGCCCTAAGCGCTAGCTACAGGCTGTTTTATGACGAGCCATTCGAACCCATTCGTGGTGAGGGGGTATGGTTGTTCGACAAGAACGGCGTGCCTCATCTAGATGCCTATAACAACGTCGCGTCTGTAGGGCATTGTCATCCCGCAGTTGTTCGGGCAATTGCAGAACAGAGTGCTCGGCTAAATACCCACACCCGATACCTTCATCCGGCAATCATCGACTACGCCGAAGATTTACTTAGCGAATTTCCGGAGTCTTTGAATAACCTCACCATGACGTGCACCGGTAGTGAGGCGAACGACCTTGCTATCAGGATCGCTCAATGCTACACCGGTGGAACTGGGCTGTTGGTAACCGGTTGGGCATACCATGGCGTCACTGCATTACTTGCAGACATTTCCCCATCGTTAGCGACAGGGCTACGTCTGGCAGACCATGTTGGTTTGATAGAGGCGCCAAATTCATACCGGAGCAGCAATTTTGTAGACAGCGTGAAGGCTGCGATTGTGAAGATGCAGCGTCAGGGAGTAAAACCCGCAGCCTTGATTGTGGACAGCATCTTTTCAAGCGACGGTGTCTTTGTGCCCTCTAAGGGTGATCTGGCTGCCGCAGCGCGGTTAGTTCATGAGGCAGGGGGAATATATATCGCCGACGAGGTTCAGGCCGGGTTCGGCCGCACCGGGGTACATAGATGGGGATTCCAGCATGACACGGTAATACCGGATCTAGTAACGCTGGGTAAGGGAATGGGCAACGGCTACCCGGTAGCAGGTGTGGTTGGTCCCCGCACCCTGCACGAGGAATTCGGACACCAGCAACGTTATTTCAACACTTATGGCGGCAACCCAGTATCTTGCAGAGCCGCCCATGCGGTGTTGGATGTGCTGCGTCTGGAGAATTTGCAATCTAGCGCTCTTCAGGTAGGCATTTATCTCAAGCGCAGACTGCAGGCTCTAGCAGAGCGGTTCGAAATCATTGGAGACGTCCGTGGAGCCGGATTATTTTTGGGCGTGGAACTGGTCCAAGATAGACGCACTAAACGTCCAGCGACACAGGCCGCAGCATTGGTAGTCAACCAAATGCGCCATCGCCAAGTGCTAATCAGCGCCACTGGTCCCGCTGCTAACGTACTAAAAATTCGGCCACCTTTGGTATTTGACTTTGCTAACGCTGATCTGCTGGTTGAGCGACTGGAGCTTACGCTACAAACGCTGAGTTGAATCTCTCATCAGTCCGCGAGCCAGAATCACGATATGTCGTGCCTGCCGAATACTGAGGCCGACCGTGAAGGACAAGTCTCCGAAGAGTTAACCCGCCTAACTGATGACGTAAACTATTCCCCCAGCTAACCAGCAGTCCAGGCACGATGATAATTTCATACCTGGACGTTGACAGTACTTGCAAGCAATCAGGCGGATTCTCCCTCCGTCAGAACCTCGAGAATTCGACTACCGATGTAGTCTACATGGGTCTCCAGAGCAAAATGCCCGGTATCTAGCAGCTCAATCACAGCGTTTGGGTTATCCTTGGCAAAAGCTTTAGCTCCTGGAGAGATAAAGAATGGGTCATGTTGACCCCATATAACTAGAGTAGGCAACTTAGTTTGTCGGAAGAACTCTTGGAATCTTGGGTATAAGGTCAAGTTGTCTGCATAGTCAAGAAAAAGATCGAGCTGAATTTCTTTGTTCCCAGGACGTTGCATCAGCAGATCGTCCAAAAGATATCCTTCTGGAGCAACCGAACTAGGGTCGGTTACGCCATGCTGATACTGCCAGCGGGTCGCTTTTAAGTTAAGCATGTTGTCATGAACAACCTTTCGATTTTCGGGTGACGGCGTCTTCCAGTAATCGCGAATTGGCTGCCATGCCTCTCCAAGACCTTCGAGATATGCGTTGCCATTCTGAGAAACGACGGCAGTGATTCTCTGGGGGTTAAAGAGCGCTAAGCGCAAACCGACAGGCGCACCGTAGTCGAAAACATACATTGCAAAGCGTCTCAGCTGCAATGTATCAACGAAAGCAGCAAGCGTTATAGCAAGATTGTCAAAAGTGTAGATGTAGTTACGCTCGGTTGGTACCTCGGTGAAACCGAAGCCCGGCAAATCCGGAGCTATCACCCGATAGTGTTTTGCCAGAATCGGTATGAGCTGCCGATACTGATGGGATGAAGATGGGAAGCCGTGTATGAGAAGCATTACAGGAGCGCTAGGATCACCAGCCTCCCTATAAAAAATCCTAACTCCATCTGATTCGATGTATTTTACTTCCACAGTCTTGACATGAACTAAACTAGTCATACGTGAAGTCTCTTCAAATAATGGGCAATAAGACAGTTTTCTCGATGAGGTTACTGCAAGCTTCTATAGCTCGAAAGCCTTAAGAATGAGAGGGCAGGCCTGAATTATGTTTTGGCTGATTTGCTTAGCCACTTACGAATCGATGAGGCGAATTTGGTGGTAGCCTCCAGTGGAGTAAAATGCCCTACCGCTTCTAGACGCTCCAGTGTGTAATCTACAAAGAATTCGTCCAGTAAATCAGACCAAGCTATGGGGAAAATTGGATCGTTTTCCTGCCATAGGACAGTCGTAGGAGTTTTGATACGTTCTTCTTTTCTTGGAATGGTTTCGGTTGCATATGCGGTGACAGGATTGCCGGACGAGCGATACCAAGCGACTGAGGCCTTGAAGGCACCTGGGGCAGAGTAAACGTCGGCCAGGTGATCGATTCGAGCTTCGTCGACTACATAGGTTGGACCTGACCAATGTGACCAAAAGTGATGAAGGTAGGCGCGGGCGGCGTCACGTTTGCCATCAACAAGGGTCTCGAAAAGAGACAGGTTATGGAAGCTGGTGTACCAGAACTCCATAGCTTCCTTCAGCTCAAGAACTCGGTCGCCAGCACCTGGGAGGGGTGGTGAGACCACCAATGCTTTCACCAGATCCGGCCGCATCGTAGCGATGGTCTGCGATATGAAACTGCCCACGTCATATCCACAAATAATGGCATTTTTCAGACCAAGCTCCTCCATCAATGCGATCACTGCCCGAGCTTGGCCTTTTCCGGAATAAATCTGCTCGGGGTCAGCGTCGTGTTTATCTGAGAGGCCAAACCCGCGAAGATCAGGAACTATGACGTCGGCATAATTTGTCAGCATGGGAACAAGCTGATCATAATCTGTATGATCTCCCGGCCAGCCGTGTAGAAGCACGACTGGATCTCCTGAACCAGAGCGTTCGTAGGCCAAACGAAAACCATCCGTCATAGATGAGTACTTCATGTTTTGATCTCCTAGTTCTTTGAGCTTGTTGGAAATTGGTGTGCTCAATATCGCTATGCTCAAGGCTGCTTACAAACCAGAAGATCTGCACCTCAGCGATAGAAAATCTACGCTAGTCTGTCCTGGCGAATGAGCACCGCCTTGAGCAATGCGCGTGATTTGGACTTCGGGACTCTGTGGCCCAGGACGCTAAACATGATTTAAGGATGCCAACAACGTGACTTTCCCAAAAAAGAGAGCTGTTTCGATCATCCGAATACTTACCGCACACAAAAAAAATACGATTAGAGGCGTCGAGGCTAGCGTGGGGGCGTGGCTGGAGCCGAAGCTTAGGATCAGCATCTTGATAAATCGTTAGATAGGGCGATATCGATGGAACAGCGGCTACACACGCTCAACTCAGCCATATTATCCTGCCATCTTGTTGGGCGCGCGCAGCGACTAGGGGATTGACTCACAGCCGGATTTGATAGAAGTCCTGCACTTGGGAATGAATCACGACTTTCGACTTTCGAGTTGCAGGCTGATCATGTCATTGCCACCATGGATTGAGCCTCGGACGCTATTGCCATTGGACCGTGTGGTTTGTCCAGGGATGCGGCTCCGTTGGGAAGATTGGCACTGGCGGCAACCGCATTTGCTTCTAGCCTGTTGGAGTTCGCCTATGGTCTGCTCACGTTGACTCGGTTCATGAACGAAGAACTTCGGATTGGACAATGCCTACCCGGGAGGACATCAGACGCGCAGATGAGTGAACGTCAGCCATGGCTAAGACGTCCGGGCTTCTCAGCTTTCGCATGATTTATCCATGTAGCGGCTCCTATCGACCCAAAGCGGACATTTGACAGAAAGTACGCGGTAACGAATTTTTCACTGTGGCTCCAATTCTGACCATAAACAACTTCGCCCAATGCCGACCATTAACGTGACAGGACTTCGGTGTAGTCTAAGCCTATAGGCTTTTTCTGGCCGATCTCTGCCTGTCACCAACGTCAGCTTTGGGCCGAAAGCGGCCCCTCGGTGAGCTGGACTTGAACTGATACTACTGGCTTCTTCTACGCCGGAGGTACAGGGATCTTTGAGCCGGAACGGCTTGAGCCGCTCACCTTCCGGCTTGGCAGAAACAGACAGGAAATCATCCAAAGGGGTGAACCGGCTGCGTCGTGTCCCAGCGCGGTTGATTAAACAGTACTAGCGCATCTATCTGAAGCTTACCAAAAAAACCGATTACAGCGTCCGCAGGAGGTCATCGGCGAAGGCGTTGAGCGTCGTGTAGCTGCCGCCTCCCTCCCTAGCTAAGTGGAAGCCTCGCATGCCAAAAGTCGTCGGACCATCGCAGTCACATCTCTTGGAGTCACCTACCATCCAAGCTTGGTGAGGTAGAGCACCCACTGACTGCGTAGCATGCTCATAGATTTTGCTCGAAGGTTTGATGGCCCCGACAGAAAAGCTGAAGGAGTAACCGTCCAGCGTCGGATAAAATCTTTTGATCGCTGACGCATAAGGTTTCGCGAGATTCGAACACACCACCACCTTTATCCCCGCAGCCTGTAGAGCAGCAACCGAAGCTATGCCATCGACGTACGCTTCGATGCTCGCCAACTCATCGTGAAGGTCGGCCTCAAGCTGCTCCATACAGGCACGTTCGACTCGGATGCCAAACAAATCAGCAGCTTCCTTTAAGTCCATGGGTGCGGACATCAAGACTTCTGCGTCATTGGCTTTTGGGCGCCGACCTTGCTCAATGCCAAGTTTGAAAATTTTGCGATAGGGGTGAGTGCCCTCTCTGATCTGAAGTAATGTGCCAAAAGCATCAAAAATAGCAGTCGTAACAGGCATGAGGTACCTCACTGAGCTTCGCTTCGCCAACTTTACCTAAGACTCAGTCTCCGCTTCATCGTAGCTCGAGGCAAAGCTAACTTGATTACGCTCTCAGAGACAGGAATAGGCGAACCAGGTCCCCGGTCGGTTGCTTCTGCTGTTCTGTTGAAGCGGGACCGGCGAATGATCGCCCAATCCCGCCAAGCAACCAGCGGGTGCGAGGCGCGCACCCAAGGCTGAAATAGAGCTTCTGGCGGTTAATCTTTCTGCGATCGCTCAGGACACTGATAATGCGATTCAGGCATTGATGGACTAATGTAATGACCCAAGCAAGCTGATCATTTTCGCAAGCTGATGGCCACTAGCCCCGAGTCCCGCGCCCATCAGATTGCGAGGCTTTACACCTATCTAGCCTCGGGCGGTGTCGTCAAAAAGCCGTCCTTGCCGATCAACCCAAAATCCTCGCCCCCAATTCCGCTGTCCTCGCAAAACATGTTCTGGGTACGGCGTTCCTGTTTGAGGTTGGCGATCGTGTGGAAGAAGCACCCTTCGCAGAGATGGATCTCATAGCGCTCGCCGTCGTGCCTTGTGCCGTACCCCCAGTGGGCTTGCAGCACCGCAAACTGAAGAACACCGCTCTCTGATCTGGTGGTGAGTCGGCAGACATCGCATACAACGTCTGTGACGGCTTCGATTTCGACTTTACCGGTAATCTTCATCGCATTCCCCCTCAAGCGCCCGACGACAGTCCGCACACTTCGTTGTTTGTCCTTCTTAAATCGGAGATGGTGACAATCTTGCCCACCAGCTTCACCTGATGCCCCTACGTCACAGTATCCGCGCTTGCGGCGTGGGCGGCTCAAGGTCGAATATCACCAGTTTAATCGGTTCGGATGGAGGATGCGGTACCGGTGCCCTATGCGCTTGTGGTCACTATCAAGGCGCCAGGTGTGCTGGATCTCCTTGCGCGAGTGCAGGCTGAATACCCTGTGCTGCAGACCCTCTCTGATGACATTGATGATGAGGTCCAGCTTCGGACATGAAATTCAGCCTCAACAGATTGGTAACGTAGTTGATAGACACGGAATGACTGCCCTTCAACCTTAAGGGTGATGTGTGACCAGATCGAGCTTGAGCGTTCTTTTCATCAATGCGCTGCGGCAGGTACCGCAATATCAATGCAACATCCTGAATAAGGGGCCTTCGACGAATCCGCTTACAGGTGCCCGGATCTCGCCTGCCGGCGAGAAGGACCAAAGTGGGATTCTGGAAATATCATTCCCGGGTGGGAGTACGCTGCAAGTTCACGGCGGCGCCTTCTTCGTGATCGCTTTGAAGAAAGGGGTTGAGGATGAAGCCCACACCTCACCGGAGGAGCCAGGACCGCTTGAGCCTAAGCTTTCATACACTCACCGCAGATCATGGAACTGAGTGATCAATTGCGGCGCAAGCACTCCTTGGAGCCCGAGTTATAGCTGCTCATGGCAGCGCTCAGCTTCAGGCTGAAAAGGCTGCCTATTCTGGGAATATTTTGTGCAACCATGCTGGACGGCGCCGGTGGGGCTCGCATAGTTCCATCGCCACTATTGGGTGAGCGGGACTATAGTCGAGCTAATGTCAACTTGGCGCGGAACTCGACGAGGGTCTCCATATTCGATATCCCCTCCTCGGGTATGTTCGCTATCAGCTTATCGCGATCGCTGCTCGGCCAACCTTCGACGTCATCGTCAAGCGCTAGCCAATTGGAGATTGAGGACCGGGCGGCATATTTAAGGATTTGACTATGGCGTGTCGCTTGGTCCCACCAGACGCTATCTGCCCAGTCTTTTCCCATCGAGCTGTGCCACGTGGACCCTACGACGCGAGCTTGAAGGCTGGCCGGGAGCTGTTTTTTTGCACGAGCGAATCCAAGCTGACGCACCCAACTAGTGCTTAATACAATTCTCACATCCGGGAACGGCGCTAATTCAGCTTCCAGCAACCCGGCCCACATAAAGAGCTGGCCATCTGAGCGGAGTACCGGCCCAGAGCGTCCGAGAAAGACCGAATCCGGATGCAGCACCCCGTCAAAATCTAAAAACAGAATCATGCGATCCCCCGATGAAATACCTATGAATTGACGTCTGAGCTTTGAACCGTATTTATATCGTTGCGTACTTTAGGCTGTAGGTCCATAGCGCAATAGAGCAACCCAGGTACTGATCGTGTTTGGACCCAACAGCAAGCCAAGGTCGCCTGCTTAGCAAGCGGCCGACCTTCACCCCTTAATATGAGAGATCGCGGCATAAAAACTAGAAGCAGAAGATACTCCGAGCACTTGTCTCTCAGAGGTCTAGTTGAGCTGCGTTGTCAACTCAGCTCTTCACCAATGCCATTAGAAATGGTTTTATGTTCCATTGATCTAGAGCGCGAGCACGAGACGATCTATTCAGATGCTAGATCTTAATGCAACATGTTGAAATGTTTTGTAGTAGGGCGTGCTGAATGTCCGAACAAATATTCCTGCGTCATCGTTTCCTTCCAGAGCTCCGTCTCAATTGAGTCCATGATGTTTTCGATGACTAAAGTGCGGCAGTTGGTGTGGCCTGAAATTCCTGCCGGATATTCTCTATAGTTAACATATAATGTAGTTTCAGTGGTGAGGGGGAATTGGGTAATGGCTGAAATTGAATTGTTCATTTTTTCTTGGCTATTATTTACTGCTGCCATCATCATGTGTTTGTAAGGCATTTTAGCCGCAATTTGATATTGTGGTGTGGACGACAGCTTGCGGAGGCTGAGCTTATCACCATACGTCCATTGTTTCCCAGTTGGTGTCAGGTGTTCTTGTTCTTTAATTGTCCGGGATATAGCTACGGCCAGATGGGGCGAAAACGCCATCTTAGTAATTAGTGCGCTGGTGCAAATGTAGTGTTGTAGCACTGCGGCGCAAGGTATAATCAAAATATACGTATCGTTATTTAGACGCAAATGGTTTTCATGCAAAAAAAAAGCATGTGTGTGCGGAATTTCTGGTGCTCTTATTCTGGTTTCGAAGCTGTCTTGTAATCGACCGAGAATTTCTACTTCTGACATCGGCAGGACGTTCTCATGACTAATTAGCCTTTCGGGCTGAATCGTCACCCACGCACGGTCTGTTCCAGCGGAAAGTCTTGTGGCTTTGTAAAAGAGCCCTGCTCTAAGAATTCTAAAGTCTTGGATGGGAAAGCTTGAACACCAGAACCTGTTCTCTTTGGAGTTACTCTCAAAATATGCTTTGATTTTTGATCGCTTGTGGTTAGGGTCGCAAATAATCTCGCCAACTCCTACAACAGTTGATGCGTTGAGTTTGCAAAATAATTCATAGCTGATAGGCATGTCGTCACATTGTTGTACATATTCATGACTAGCAGGGAGATCCTCTCAAATCTGCGCGCGCCCGCCGTGTGCCCCAGACGCCAAGCGAATGAGGGCGGGTCTATTGTCATTTATCTTTGTGAGATTGACAAATATCTGTGTCATTGACTTGAATCAATGGGTCTTACAGCCACCTCCGACCAGCGCAGGACCCGACGCCGAATGATGAGGTTGCCTGAAAGGCCGTTGCGGCCAACTGGTCAAAGGGGCGTGACTGGCGACCGATTGAATCGCTGCCACCTCCAGTGCTTCCAGTTCATTCAAGGGTGGCAACAGTCCAGGCAGGCGGCTGGCTAGAAGCGTTTTGCCAGTGCCAGGTGGTCCGCTGAAGAGAAGATTGTGTGCGCCAGCCGCAGCCACCAGCAGCGCGCGTTTGGCAGCGGTCTGGCCTTGCACCTCGCTCAAGTCGGGATAGGGCTGCGTCTGTAGAATCAGTCCGTTGGATTTATAAGGCGCGATGACCGTATGCCCGTTCAGGTGGGACACCAGCTCCAATAGATGACTGACTGCAATTACCTTCAGGCCTGACGCCAGGCACGCTTCTTCGGCATTCACCGCCGGTACGATCAACGTGTGCCCGGCTTCACGCGCGGCAAGCGCCGCCGGAAGCACACCCTGCACGGCTCGAATCGCCCCCGACAACGCCAACTCGCCAAGACACTCGATGCCTTCCAGGGCCAGCGTGGGCACCTGCGCGCTCGCGGCGAGCAAGCCAAGCGCAATGGCCAGATCAAATCGCCCGCCGTCCTTGGGTAAGTCGGCAGGAGCGAGATTGAGCGTGATCCGTCGCGCCGGGTATTCCAGCCGACAATTGAGGAGGGCGCTGCGCACCCGATCCTTGCTTTCCTTCACCGCACCCTCCGGCAGACCCACCAGCGTCAGGCTCGGCAGCCCGTTGGCGAGATGGGTTTCGACGGTCACGGCGGGCGCTTCCACGCCGACTTGGGCACGGCTCAGAACAATCGCGAGGGACATGGCTTTCCTTGAAGGCAGCACCGCTTCCTGCGGCGAGCTGAAGGATAGTCATTGGCCCGACGGGTTGGCGGGGGCATGTTTTTCGGGGTGTGTATGAAGGGCAGGGGCACGGGGGGATAAGTCGATTGCCACGGTGGAGGCGATCAGGGCTCAGGTTCAGCGCATTGCGCACTGCGCCTGAGCACTCACAGGGTTAAGCGCTCAACCCTGTGGCTCATCCCCCGACGCGTGTGGTTGCGTCGCTAGTTGCGCCTCCATTTCCGCCACCTTCGCCTCCAGTGCCTCAAGACGGGCGCGGGTGCGGGCGAGCACGATCATCTGGCTGTCGAATTCTTCCCGGCTAACCAGATCCAGCTTGCTGAACCCGCTTTGCAGCAGGGCCTTGAACTGGGCTTCGAATTCGCTGCGAGGAACAGGGGTTTCGCCGGTGAAGAGGCGGGAGGCGTGGCCGCTCAGGGCGTCGAGGAAGGCTTTGGGGGCGAGCATGATGAGATTCCTGAATCAGATGCCGCGAGTGTAGCACGCAGGTTTTGCATGGCTCGCAGGGTCAGGCTCTGCACGCTTTTCGCGCATCGCACCGTGCACGAGCGCACCGTTGTTGTGCGGTGTCAGCGGGCGGTGGCTACGCTTGAGCATGAATCAACCGCTGAAGTGCCGAAAATCGCGCCTATTCATGAGATGGCAAGCTTTCTGCTTAGTGGCATGTAACCCATGCACTGATGCAGTCGCTGTGACGAATGCAGTGCGGCAGGCGGAGCGGGGATGTTTCGTCATAAGCGGTTTACTGGAGGCGGTCAGGCCTGATTCGGCCACGACGCGTTACAAAGCCAGGCACTGCGCTTAGACTTGAGTCGGGTTTGTTTTCCTGGGGCAAGTCCACCAATTCGGGAGAAAGTTTCATGAAGCTAGTCACTGCCATCATCAAGCCGTTCAAGCTGGACGACGTACGCGAGTCGCTGTCCGAAATCGGCGTGCAGGGCATCACGGTTACTGAAGTCAAAGGCTTCGGACGTCAGAAGGGCCACACCGAGCTCTACCGCGGTGCGGAATATGTAGTCGACTTCCTCCCCAAGGTGAAGATCGATGTTGCGATCGACGACAAGGATCTGGACCGCGTTATCGAAGCGATAACCAAAGCGGCCAACACCGGCAAGATCGGTGACGGCAAGATCTTCGTGGTCAATCTGGAACAGGCCATCCGCATCCGTACCGGCGAAACCGATACCGACGCAATCTAAGCCGCCAAACCCAAAGCCCCAGGAGAAAACAATATGACTCTGCGTCAATTCGCAGGGCTAGGAGCCCTGTTGTCCCTCGTCACCCCTGGCTTGGCCATGGCGGCAGACGAAGTGGCAGCCCCTGTACTCAATTCCGGCGACACCGCCTGGATGCTGACCTCGACCGCCCTGGTGCTGTTCATGACCATCCCCGGTCTGGCGCTGTTCTATGGCGGCATGGTCCGCTCTAAAAACATTCTTTCCGTGATGATGCAGTGCTTCGCCATCACCGGCCTGATCAGCATCCTGTGGGTCGTTTACGGCTACAGCATGGCGTTCGACACCACCGGGATGGAAGCCAACGTCGTCAACTTCAACTCCTTCGTCGGCGGCCTCTCGAAGGCGTTCCTGGCAGGCATCACGCCCGCTAGCATCACAGGCCCGGCGGCACTGTTTCCCGAAGCCGTTTTCGTTACGTTCCAGATGACCTTCGCGATCATCACCCCGGCGCTGATCGTCGGCGCGTTCGCGGAACGCATGAAGTTCTCCGCGATGCTGATCTTCATGGCGATCTGGTTCACGCTGGTTTATGCACCGATTGCGCACATGGTCTGGAGTGGCGTCGGCGGTCTTTTGTGGGACTGGGGCGTGCTCGATTTCGCGGGCGGCACCGTTGTTCACATCAACGCCGGTGTGGCTGGCCTGGTAGCGTGCCTGGTACTCGGCAAGCGTAAAGGTTTCCCGACAACCCCGATGGCTCCGCACAACCTGGGTTATACCCTGGTGGGTGCCGCCATGCTGTGGGTAGGCTGGTTTGGCTTCAACGCCGGCTCGGCGGCTGCTGCCAATGGCACTGCCGGCATGGCCATGCTGGTTACCCAGATCGCTACCGCTGCGGCAGCGCTGGGCTGGATGTTCGCCGAGTGGCTGACCCACGGTAAGCCAAGCGCTCTGGGCATTGCCTCGGGTGTGGTTGCCGGTCTGGTTGCCGTTACCCCTGCAGCAGGTACCGTCGGCCCGATGGGTGGCCTGATTATTGGTCTCGCGGCAGGCGTAGTGTGCTTCTTCTGCGCCACCAGCCTGAAGCGCAAGCTGGGCTACGATGACTCGCTGGACGCCTTTGGTGTGCACGGGATCGGCGGTATCCTCGGCGCGATCCTGACCGGCGTGTTCGCAGCGCCGTCACTGGGCGGCTTTGGCACCGTGACTGACATCGCGGCACAAGTCTGGATTCAGTGCAAAGGCGTAGGGTTCACGGTCATCTACACCGCGATCGTGACCTTCATCATTCTCAAGGTGCTCGACATGGTCATGGGCCTGCGTGTTACCGAAGAAGAAGAAGCGGTCGGTCTGGATCTGGCTCAACACAACGAGCGTGGCTACAACTTGTAATCCACACGTCAAAAAATGCCCGGTTATCCGGGCATTTTTTTGCCTGGCGTTTGTCGATAGGGTGGTCTGCGGAAGGCGGACCGTTTCGTGTCTTGGCATGGGTCGCGGCGCTCGCTCATGATTGAGGATCCGGTGCGCTTGCGAAGGCATAAATGCCTTGATTCTCGACTGGCGCAAATCGTCACTCATTGCGCACTTTGTTTTTTTTTCCAGCGCGTTAGAATGCGCGCCGAAGGGCGGAGAACGGTATGTGGCAACAGACCTTGATCACGCTGCGGGCAAGGCCTCGTGGTTTCCATCTGGTGACTGACGAGATCGTTGCAGGGCTTCGCGAATTACGCGAATGCCGCATTGGCCTGCTGCATGTCTGGCTGCAACACACCTCGGCCTCGTTGACCGTCAACGAGAACGCCGACCCTGCGGTACGTCGCGACTTCGAGCGTTTTTTCAATCGTCTTGTGCCTCAGGGCCGCGACGGGTACGAGCATGACGACGAAGGTCCCGACGACTTGCCCGCGCACTTCAAAGCCAGTCTGCTTGGCTGCCAGCTGACATTACCGGTTACAAATGGCCGGCTGGCGTTGGGGACATGGCAAGGTATTTATCTGGGCGAGCATCGTGATGCAGGCGGTGCTCGTAAAGTCCTCGTCACGCTTCAGGGTGAGGGGCACGACCGCTGAGTGTGGGCGGTAGTTGAATTTTTTCCGGCTGTCCAAGAAATCGAGCCCAGCTGGGCTATAACTAATCTGCTTTCGCAAGTCATGAGGTAGAACATGAGCGACGACGACATCGATAACGAAGGTCTTGAAGACGATCTGGAAGGCGAAGAGGACGGTGAGGAGCTTGCAGCGGCCCCCGATGACGATGTAGCGGACGTCGAAGACAGTCCTGAAGCATCGGCGACTCCGGCCAAAGGCAAAGCCAAGGCCGCCGTCTCGGTTGACGAATTGCCCAGCGTGGAAGCCAAGAACAAAGAGCGTGATGCTCTGGCTCGCGCGATGGAAGAGTTCCTCGCCCGGGGTGGGAAGGTTGTGGAAGTGGAGGCCAATGTGGTCGCCGATCCGCCCAAGAAGCCTGACAACAAGTACGGCAGCCGTCCTATCTGAAGGAAGGTGTTCGCGCTTGATGAGAAACCCGCTGTCGCTGCGGGTTTTTTATTGCCTGCGATTCGTGTTGCCCAGGCCAAGGCTGGCGTTCGCGCAGCGTGGGTTGGGGATCAAGCCCAGCGCGCCAGCACCTCTGGCAGTTGCGTCAGGCTACTGATTTCGGCATCTGGAGCCTTGTCAGCCTCCCACACCTTGCCGCCGGGGTTGTACCAGACGGCTCGCAACCCCGCGCGTTGTGCGCCGGCAATGTCATCGCCGGGGTGGTCGCCCACGTGCACGGCTTCTCTGGCATGAGCCTGCCCGCGTTTCAGCGCTTCGATGAAGGGCGCGGGATCGGGTTTGCCGATGCCCAGATCTTCTGCGCACAACGCGAACGCAAAGTAATCGGCCAGGCCCAGGCGGCGCACGTCGGCGTTGCCGTTGGTCACGACCCCCAGCGTATAAGACTTGGTCAAAACCTCCAGTGTCGGGACGACCTCAGGGAAGATGTCCAGCTGATGCCGGCCCTGAAGAAACACCTCAAAGCTCTGGTCAGCCAGGTCCTGGGCTTCAGCTTCCGCGTAGCCGGCATCTTCGAGCGCACGGAAAAGAACCTTGCGGCGCAGTGCGCTGATGCGGTGCTTGAACGTGGGGTCTTCTTCAATCAGGCGTGAGCGGATTTCCCACAAATGCTCGACCGGAACCGGGCCAAGCCTAGGGGCGTTCGCCGTGAGCCACTCACGCAGCTTGGCCTCGGCACTGACAATCGCCGGTGCGGTTTCCCACAGCGTATCGTCCAGATCGAAGGTGATCAGCTTAATGCTCATTGTCGGAAGTACCTTTGCGCTTGGCCCGTGGATGGGCGCTGTCATACACAGTGGCCAGATGCTGGAAGTCCAGATGGGTGTAGATCTGAGTGGTTGCAATGTCGGCGTGACCCAGCAACTCCTGCACCGCACGCAGATCCTGGGACGACTCCAGCAAATGGCTGGCAAACGAGTGGCGAAGCATGTGCGGATGCAGATTCTGGCCCAGCTCGCGTTCACCCGCAGCTTTTACCCGCAGCTGGATGGAGCGCGGACCAAGGCGTCGGCCTTGCTGGCTGACAAACACCGCATCGTCCTGGGGATTGGCCAGCGCGCGTTGTTTCAGCCATTCCTGCAATGCCTCGCGGGCCTTTCTGCCGACCGGCAAGACTCGGCTTTTGCTGCCTTTGCCCAAGACCTGCACCAGGCCGTCGGCCAGATCAAGGTCTGCGCAATTGAGCCCGGTCAGCTCGGACAAACGCAAACCCGAGGAATAGAACAGTTCCAGAATTGCCTGATCGCGTCGGGCCAGAAAATCATCTTCGACGCCGCCTTCAAGCAATTGCAGTGTGCGGTCGGCATCCAGGGTTTTCGGCAAGCGACGCTCGCCCTTGGGCGGCGACAGCCCATTGGCCGGGTCGTGCTCACAGAGGCCTTCGCGGTTGAGGTAATGGTAAAAACCGCGAACCGCCGACAGCAGTCTTGCGAGGCTGCGCGATGACTGACCCTGCTGGTGCAAGCGCGCGACCAGGCCGCGCATGGCTTGAATATCCAGCGCTTTCCAGCTGCTTATGTTGTGTTTCCCGCAATGCGCCAGCACCTTGTTCAAGTCTCGGCGATAGGCCTCAAGCGTGTGGCTGGACACCTGGCGCTCGCTGCGCAGATGCATGCAGTAAGCGTCCAGTTGCTGCTCCATGACTAGCGCACCGATCGCAATGAATTGGTGAAGCGTGGGAGCAGACGGCTGAGTACGTCGGCGATGTAGCTCAGAAACAGGGTGCCGACCGAGCTTTTGTAATGCTGCGGATCGCGACTGCCAATGGCCAGAACGCCGTGCAGGCCCTGGTGGGTGAGGGCGGCCAGGGCGGTAGAACCTACTTCCTTGCTCTGCTCGCTGCCGAATAGAAATTCCAGTTCGTGGTCGCGCAACGCACCGCACACCGTTTTACCGCCAGACATCAGGCCGCCAATGGCTTTGTGTGCGTCGGCGCCGCTGACCCAACGGCCGACGGTCATGGGGTTATCGCTGAAGAGGATCAGGCTGACAAAGGGCACCTGAAATTCCTGGCGCAGGCTGTCTTCAACCGCGATAACAATCTCTTCGAGGCTGGTCGCGTCCATCAGGTCCAGAATCAGGCGACGGGTTTTTTCGAACAACCGGTCGTTGTCCCGCGCTACGTCCATCAACTGTGAGAGTCGATGCCGCATCTCGATGTTGCGTTCGCGAAGCAGCTTGAGCTGGCGCTCGACCAGCGAGACCGTATCGCCACGTTGATGGGGCACGCGCATCATCGCAAGCAGTTCGTCGTGCTTGGCGAAGAAATCAGGGTGTTCTTGCAGCCAGGCCGCAACCGACTCGGCGTCAAGCATAGGCACTGCGTGATCAGCCGGTAACTGGCCGGAGGTGTCGGTTGGAGTTTCAGGCTGGTCGGTCATTGGAATTTCTCGCTCATAGACGTACTTGGCCTTCGTAAACCCGCACGGCCGGGCCGGTCATGACGACGGAATGGCCGGGGCCGGCCCACTCGATGGACAGGCGTCCGCCTGGAAGGTCGATCAGCATCGGCGAATCCATCCAGCCTTGCGTAATTGCAGCAACCGCTGCCGCACAGGCGCCCGTGCCGCACGCCTGGGTTTCTCCGGCGCCACGCTCCCACACTCGCAGTTGGGCACGTTGACGGTCCACAACATGGAGGAAGCCCACGTTCACCCGAGCCGGAAAGCGCGGGTGGTTTTCGATCCTGGGCCCCAGCACGTGCACAGGGGCATTGTTGATGTCGTAGACGCGCAACACGGCGTGCGGGTTGCCCATGGACACCGCCGCAAGCTCAACCGTTTCGCCATCGACATCAAGCGGGTAGCAGGTCGCCTGTTCCGGCGCATCGAACGGGATGTCCGCAGGCACCAGACGCGGCGCGCCCATATCAACGCTGATCTGGCCATCGTTGCGGATGTCCAGCTCGATAATGCCGCTTTTGGTCTCGACGCGAATTTGCTTCTTGGCCGTCAGCCGCTTGTCCAGCACAAAGCGCGCAAAACACCGCGCACCGTTGCCGCACTGCTCGACTTCGGATCCGTCGGAATTGAAGATCCTGTAGCGGAAGTCAACGTCCGGGTTATTCGGGGCTTCAACCAGCAGTAACTGGTCGAAACCGATTCCGGTATGGCGATCGCCCCATTGCTTGGCGTGCTTGGGCGTGATGTGTGCGTGCTGGCTTACGAGGTCCAGCACCATGAAATCATTGCCCAGGCCATGCATCTTGGTAAAACGCAGCAGCATGGGATTACTCCGGCAGCAGGCTTTCGCCGGCAAACAACTCAGTGATGGTTTCACGGCGACGCACTTCAAAAGCCTGCTCACCGTCTACGAGCACCTCAGCCGTGCGCCCGCGGGTGTTGTAGTTGGAGCTCATCACAAACCCGTAGGCCCCGGCGGAATGCACAGCCAGCAGGTCACCCTCGGCCAGTGCGAACTCGCGCTCCTTGGCGAGGAAGTCCCCGGTTTCGCAGATCGGCCCCACGATGTCGTAAGTGCGTTTGGCACCCTCGCGCGGCTGAACTGCTGTGACATCCATCCACGCCTGGTAAAGCGCGGGACGGATCAGATCGTTCATGGCGGCATCAACGATGGCGAAGTCTTTGTGTTCGGTGTGCTTGAGGTACTCGATGCGCGTCAGCAGCACGCCCGCATTGGCGACGATAAAGCGGCCGGGCTCGAAGAGCAGTGCCAGATCGCGGCCATCCAAGCGCTCGCGCACGGCCTTGATGTAATCACCTGCCAGAGGCGGCTCCTCGTCGCGATAACGCACACCCAGACCGCCGCCCAGATCGATATGCTTCAGCAGAATGCCGCAATCGCCAAGGCGATCAACCAGGTCGAGCAAGCGGTCTAGCGCGTCGACGAAAGGGGATAGGGTCGTCAGTTGAGAGCCGATGTGACAGTCGACACCGACCACATCCAGGTTCGGCAGCTGCGCAGCCCGTATGTAAACGTCTTCGGCGTCAGCGATGGCGATGCCGAATTTGTTTTCTTTCAGGCCGGTGGAGATGTAGGGGTGAGTCCCGGCGTCGACGTCCGGGTTGACGCGCAGCGAGACCGGAGCGCGGACGCCCATTTCGGCGGCCACGACTTGCAGACGTTCAAGTTCGTCGGTGGATTCGACGTTGAAGCAATGAACACCGACTTCGAGTGCGCGACGCATGTCGTCACGGGTCTTGCCCACGCCCGAGAAAACGATCTTCTCAGGCTGGCCACCCGCCGCCAGCACGCGCTCCAGTTCGCCACGGGACACAATGTCGAAGCCGGCGCCAAGGCGCGCCAGCACATTGAGAACGCCCAGGTTGGAGTTGGCTTTCACGGCAAAGCAGACCAGATGCGGCATGCCGTCCAGGGCATCAGCGTAAGCGCGATACTGCGCCTCGATGTGCGCGCGGGAATAGACGTATGTCGGCGTGCCGAAACGCTCGGCAATGGCAGACAACGCCACTCCTTCCGCGAACAGCTCGCCGTCGCGGTAGTTGAAGGCGTCCATGACTGATTCCTAGTAGGTCGATGTCTGATGCTTGTGCGAGTGCGACTTGGTCTGGCTGGAGCCGTCGGATGAGTCGTCGTCAGGCAGGTACAGGGGACCTTTCTGACCGCAGGCAGAGACCAGACACGCAACTGCAAGCAGCGCGGCCAGGGAGGAAATCAGGCGCTTCATGGCGAAATCCTTTGTATAAGCATTAATTGCGCCCGAGTATACCGACCACCCGACAGATTGCCTATGCGCTGGAGTTCCCGTCCGGCGGGGCTTTGACGGTGCCATGCAACGATGCCGCGTGCCCCGCGCGGATTTCTGACGCAGTGAAGGGCACTTGGGCGGGTAGCCTTTGCAATTGCCAGGGAGCGACCGTATCGTGCGTCGCTGCGCCATCCGCTGACACTTTTGAGGTTCATGCAATGAGTTTGACCGAAGCCCGCTTTCACGACCTGGTCGATGCCACCCAAGAAAAGCTCGAGGATATCTTCGACGAGAGCGGTCTGGATCTGGACCTTGAGAGCTCCGCCGGAGTGTTGACCGTGAAGTTTGAAAATGGCTCTCAGTTTATCTTCAGTCGCCAGGAGCCTTTGCGTCAGCTGTGGCTGGCGGCAGTGGATGGTGGTTTCCACTTCGACTACGACGAAGAAGGCAGTCGCTGGGTGTGCGATAAGAGTGAAGAGCTGTTAGGCGAAATGCTGCAGCGGCTGGCGCAAAAGCAGGCCGGGGCCGACATCGATTTCGACGCCCTCGACGGCAGCGACGGCAACCGCTGATGGCTGTTGGTGCCACGGCGGCCAAGCCAGCAAAACCGTTGTTCAGCAATGTCAGCCCGGCGGTGCCGTCGCCGTGCATCAGCATCTGTCGGCTTGACGAGGACAAGGTCTGCACGGGATGTCAGCGCCACGTCGAAGACATCCGCGAATGGCGGTCGGCGACCGACGAGCGCCGTCGGGAGATCGTCCGGCAAGCGGATTTGCGTCGCAGCACGACTTCCAGACAAGCGTGTGAATGACTGAGCCCTGGGATCTGTAGGAGCCGGCTTGCTGGCGAATCTGATTCGGCGTTTACCTGGCGGCGCCTGAATAAAAGCCTTCGCCAGCAAGCCGGCTCCTACATATTCGGTTTATGGCGCGAAGCTGGGGCTACGTCGCGTCACGCCTCATGTCGTAAAGCCGCCCTTGTGTCGAACCGCCGTCCAGGCCGCAGCAATAGTCACATCTGATCCATCGCCGCATTCAGCGAGTCTTCGAGCTGCGCCTTGTAGCGCAGGAACAGAATCGTCTGCCCATGCGTGTCTCCGAGTATTCCTGAAAGGTCCAGGTCGGTGATATAGCAGCGGTACCGTTGCGCTTCGCGCCGCTGCTCGAGGATCCGCCGAGCCACGACGCTGAACAGCTGATCGCCATATTCCAGCTCGGAAAATTCCATCCCGTCGCAATACAGTGTCACGCTCACCTGACCGGGCGATGCCTCCTCGATGATCGCCTGCACGTCAAAGAATGAATTGTCGATCAGTACGGTCGGCGGCGGGCGGTGCTCGACGCGACGGGCTCGACCTGAGCCGTCCGGGGTGATGCGGTAATACAGCGTTTCCAGCGACATCGAACCCGGCGGGTTATCCAGCGGCAGCAATGCCACGCGACGGTACATCAGCGACTGGAAAAAACGTCGCAGCGGCACCAGCAGGCTGGGTTCATCGTGGTAGTCCACACGCTGATGCCACAGCGAATTATGTTCATCGAGCACATACAGATCGGCATGCGGTTCATTTATCCGATAAAACACCTGGACGCATTCCGGGTGGCCATAAGGGATAAGCAGGGACAGGTCCGAATCATCCAGTGCCTGGGGGTCCAGATGAATCGGGCTGTAAGTGGAGAGTTCTTCACCCAGATATGCGTACAGCGCCGGCAAATGCTCAAGCGCGACATGGCTGATGTGGCCCGGCATCATCTCCAGCACGTGATAGCGTTGCTCGACCTGGATGAGGTACCGATGATTCAGTCGCCGGGCCAGCAGCAGTTGCGCCGTGCCGATGAGCTCCTCCACACGTTGCGCAATTGCCGGTGCGCGGTTGTGACAGAAGCTACGCACGCGAATGACGGGTTTCGTAGCGGTCGCCTCAAGTCCGTTGAGCAACTCGGTCAGGCAGTCCAGCAACGCATACGGACCGTCGAAGCGATTGACCAGCACCTCGTTCCAGCTGTTGAGGGTGATTTGATCGAACGTCAATACGAGATTTTCCCGAACGCCGGCATAGCTCAGGGAATCGGTGCGCTCCGTGGTCATCAGGATGTTCAGATCTTTATGGTGCCGGAGTGGATCGACGCCGACGTTGACCAGCAGCAGTATCTCGCGAGGCACGCTAGGGCTCAGCAACACGTCTTCCTCGACCATGCCCAGCGGCAGAGCAATGGTCTGTTGCAAGGCGCCCTGGAGGTTGAACAGCTCAAACTCGGTCAGATCGCTGATGCCCGGATGCAGCGCAAGGTGCGTGCTGGTGTCGATGACGGTGTTGCGATGGCACCACGTCAACAGTTCGAGCAACTCGCGACAGCGCTTTATTGGAGCGAAAGTTTCCAGTTCGTACGCGCTCAGGTTGCCGTTATAGAGACACCACTGGTATTTGCCAGGCTCGCGCTTGTTGGGTAACTGCGCCAGTGTCAGGGTGTCTTCCGCCAGGTCCGGCGCGATGCCCGGGTTCAAAAACTCTACTTTGCCGGCTTTGCGCTCGAATGCAGCGTACAAGCGGCGCCCGAGCACACTGAGGTCGCGCTTGTTGATTGAAGTCCCTGCCTTGTGCGCGCGGGCGAACTGGATCAGGAAGCGGTAGCTGAGGTTGAGCTCGCCCACCACCGCGCGACGTTCGCTGGCCACCTGCCGGACTTTCCACTGGCTGCGACTGTCCAGCAGCGCAAGTTGGCGCTCGTCCCACTTCCACTCGCTGACCAGTCGCTCCAGCAAAGCACGTTGCCAGCCGGTAGTGCGGTGGCGCGCTGCGCCAGTCAGCTTTTTGTTCACCTTCAGGTACAGGCTGCGGCGCACCAGCTCAAGGCGTTCAGGCTCCCCTCTGGCGAGCAGGTATTCTTCGATGCGCCGATAAACCATGACGTAGGGATCAAGTTCATCCAGATCGGCCTGACAGGTGAACACCGCTTGCTTGAAGCGCATGCTCAGGCACTGCACCTCGGGATGCTCACTGGCATAGACTTCGGTCAGCAGCAGCTTGAGCACTGATTTGTAGGGCGATTCAATACCCTTGAACAGCTGCCAAAGCCCGGCACCGATGAATTCGCCCGGCGGTATGAGCGACATATTCCCCAAATCCAGCACTTCGTCGGCGCGGATAAAGCGCTTCGACAACAGGGTATGCGTGTATTCGGCGTATCGGGTTTCTTCGTAAACCGGCACCAGCCACCACATCGGGGTGCGCCCGGCCAGCCAGATGGCGGTGCGATAGAACTCGTCGAGCAGCAAAAAGTGCTGGGTCGTGCCGCAGTCTTCACCGCTTAGCTGCGCGTCTCGCTCGCCGGCGACGAAGCGCTGCGGGTCAACCAGAAAAAAGTGCGCCTCGGCGCCCATGCTCGCTGCCCAGCTTTCAAGCGCCTGACATTTTTTGCGCAGCTCCTGGACGTCCTCCGCAGACAGGTACGGGTCATGGCAGATCCATACGTCCATATCGCTCTGGTCGGTCTGCGCAAGCGTGCCAAGACTGCCCATCAGGAAGATGCCGTGAATCGGCTGCGGTGCATTCCCGCGGCGTGGTTTGTAGGAAAAAGACCGTGTCAGGCGTTGCGCCTCGGCAAGGGCCTGGCCGTCAGGCTCGTAGTGTGAAACCCCGGCCGGTGTGGACCCTGAAACATAGCCTGGCAACAGCGGGTGATTGACGTGAAAAAACAGCGGGAGCAGCGCAAGCACACTCTGCTGCCTCGTCGACAGCCCTTCATTTGCACGTAGCAACCGGCCTTGGCTTAAGGCCAGAAAACGGCTTCGTAATTGAGCGAGGACCTTGCGGTCAATGCCCTCATCCAAATCCGGGCGAATTTCGGAACTACGCGTCATCGCGACTCGAAGCCGGCGGGCGGCACTGCATAAAGGGTGAAGGTGCAGCGACAGTCAAGACGGTTACCGATGGGGCCGAAAGGGCTCGGGCAACTGCGCGTCTTTTTTATGGCGCCATTATTTTATCGGCGCAGCATCGTATAAATGGAGGATTCGCGAAACCTTTATTTAATGCGTCCAGGCAAGGCTTCGCGAGGTGCAGGTTCAGGCGGCTTCCTGGCTCGTGGCGAGAATGATCAGCAGCGATTGCGCATGTTCAGCGGCATCCAGCCCAAGGCTGGTCAGGTACCCGCCATCGACTTGCGTGATGAGGCCTTTGTCAAAGAGGCGTTGAGTGGCGGCGATGGCCGCAGGTGCTGCGACATGGTGAACCTTCAGACCCTCTTTGGTGTTACTCAGATTGAACAGCGACAGGATTTCCAGCTCGGCAACCACTTCAGGGGTAAACGACATAGGTGCTCCAGACTTTTCCAGTGGATACACCGCGACCAAAATCGCAGGCGTGACGGCCTCGTCGCCAGGCGACAGCGAGGCTGTTGGAGTGTAGTTAGCGTCTGGGGATTTTGCAGAAAGTATCTGGCCGGTCGTCAGATCGGTGATCGACCGGCATGTGCAGCGGAGGTTTACTCTTCGTCAGCCAGCTTCACACCGGGCGGCATGTCAGGCAGCGCGCGCAGCGCTTGTTCATACCAGGCGGTATTGAAAGCGCGGTCGTCCTCAAGGATGCCGTCGATTTCGACCGCCAGCACGTGGGCCATCATCACCAGAATTTCTTCACGCTCGTAACCGACCAGAGTCAGCTTGTTGAACGTCGCTTTGGCCGCTGGCGGGTTGTCGCTTTCAATCTGGTTTTCAATCGCCTGAATCAGGGTCGTCTCGGCAAACTCTTCTTCGTCGTTTTCGATGTGGTCGCTCATGGTGTTCTCGATGTACTGCCCATTAATGAGGCCGCCCGCGTCGGGCAGCCCGTTCGAAGCGTTCAGCGCGTGGCAAGCAAGTGCTGGCCGCGCGCAACCGCCGCTCTGACCTGTGCCGGTGCAGTGCCGCCGATGTGATTGCGGGCGTTGACCGAGCCCTCGAGCGTCAGCACCGCGAAGACGTCCTGTTCGATCTGGTCGCTGAAGCGGCGAAGCTCGTCCAGCGTCATCTCGGCCAGGTCTTTGCCTGTCTCGACGCCATACTTGACTGCGTGACCGACGATCTCGTGGCAATCACGGAATGGCAGCCCGCGGCGAACCAGGTAGTCGGCAAGGTCGGTAGCGGTGGAAAACCCGCGCAGCGCCGCCTCACGCATGATCGCGTGTTTTGGCTTGATCGCCGGAATCATGTCGGCGAAGGCGCGCAGCGAATCGCGGAGCGTGTCGGCTGCGTCAAACAGTGGCTCCTTGTCCTCCTGGTTGTCCTTGTTGTACGCCAGCGGCTGGCCCTTCATCAGGGTCAACAGGCCCATCAGGGCGCCGAACACGCGGCCGCTTTTGCCACGAACCAGCTCGGGCACGTCAGGGTTTTTCTTTTGCGGCATGATCGAACTGCCGGTGCAGAAGCGGTCAGGCAGGTCGATAAACTGAAATTGCGCGCTGGTCCACAGCACCAGCTCTTCGGAGAAGCGCGACAGGTGCATCATGGCGATGCTGGCCGCAGAGCAGAATTCGATGGCGAAGTCGCGGTCCGAAACGCTGTCCAGCGAGTTGCCACCTACGGCCTCAAAACCCAAAAGCTGACACGTCAGCTCGCGGTCGATGGGGTAGGTGGTACCGGCCAGCGCGGCGCTGCCCAGCGGCATGCGGTTTGTGCGCTTGCGGCAGTCGACCAGGCGTTCGTAATCACGGCTGAGCATCTCGAACCACGCCAGCATGTGGTGGCCGAAGGTGACCGGCTGTGCTGTTTGCAGGTGGGTGAAGCCCGGCATGATGCTGTCGGCTTCGCGCTCGGCCAGGCCCAGCAGACCTTCCTGCAGGCGGGTGATCTCGGCCAGAATCAGGTCGATCTCGTCACGCAGCCAGAGGCGGATGTCGGTTGCTACCTGGTCATTTCGGCTACGGCCGGTGTGCAGCTTTTTACCCGTGACGCCGATGCGGTCGGTCAGCCGCGCCTCGATGTTCATGTGCACGTCTTCAAGGTCCACGCGCCAATCGAACGTGCCGGCCTCGATCTCGCCCTGAATGGTGGCGAGCCCGCTGATGATAGTGTCGCGCTCCGCGTCGGTCAGCACGCCGACCTTGGCCAGCATCTTGGCGTGGGCAACGGAACCCATGATGTCGTGCCGATAAAGGCGCTGATCGAAAGTGACGGAGGCGGTGAAGCGCGCGACGAACGCGTCGACGGGTTCACTGAAGCGGCCGCCCCAGGACTGATTGGTCTTGTCGGTGCTCATGATTCGCTCGCTGCTGTGCTGGTTGCTGAACTGATAAAAATCGGCGCCGGCCGATTCTAAAGGCGCGGCCGATGATAACAGCATTGCTGCTTATTTATCCCCGGCGGCTTGCCCGCAACGGTAGTAGCGAAGAGACTGGCCATCATGCAAAACGCGCGTAAACACCCGGGCCAGATCGGCCCGCCTGACAAAGAGTTCTTCCTCCCGGAACTGTGCCTGCCCCAGGCGTTGCTGATACTGGTGGTGCTGGCAGAGCTGCTGGTCTTTGTGCTTGTGCTCATTGAACCGATGCGGCCAGAGTTCGACTGGGTGCGGCTGGCGCTGATATCCCTGTTCGTGCAGTGGATCGTTTTGCTTTCCGCCGCGCTGTTATGCGGCTTGCGGCCATGGCTGGCCCGGTTGCGTCCTGGGGTGGCGGGCTCCGTGGGTTGTCTGCTGGTCGTCGCAGTGACGCTGCTGTGCACCGCGGTGACTGACTACTGCCAAGTCAATGCCGCGACCTCGTTGGGTGGCGTCATTGAGCGGTATCTGCGTTATGCCCTGATCGCCCTGATCATGTCTGCGCTGATGCTGCGTTATTTTTATCTGCAAAGTCAGTGGCGCAAGCAGCAACAGGCCGAACTTCAGGCTCGGATTGAGTCCTTGCAGGCGCGTATTCGTCCGCACTTCCTGTTCAACACGCTTAACAGTATCGCCAGCCTGGTCACCACCGACCCGCATAAGGCGGAACAAGCCGTGCTTGATCTGTCGGATCTGTTTCGGGCCAGTCTGGGTAAGCCCGGCAGCCTGACTACGTGGCGCGAAGAGCTTGAATTGGCAAAACGCTATTTATCGATTGAGCAATATCGACTTGGAGAGCGTCTACAGATGGACTGGGCCGTAAGTGCAATTCCCGACGACTTGCCAATTCCCCAGCTAACCTTGCAGCCATTGTTGGAAAACGCATTGATTTACGGCATCGCGCCCCGTGTTGAAGGCGGCGTGGTCAGGGTCGAGGCGGACTACGAAGGGGGAGTATTCACATTGCGCGTCAGTAATCCTTACGATGAGGCCGCCTTACGGCAAAACTCAAGCGGCACTCAGCAGGCCTTGGCCAACATCGGCGCTCGACTCACGGCACTTTTCGGTCCCCTCGCCAGTCTGAGCGTGGAGCGCCGAGACGGTCGTCACTTCACCTGTCTACGCTATCCTTGTGCGAGACTCACGCAGGAAGCCAGAGCTATATGAATGTCCTGATCGTTGATGATGAACCCCTAGCCCGAGACCGCTTGAGCCGCATGGTAAGCGAGCTTGAGGGCTACAAGGTTCTTGAACCCAGCGCCACAAATGGCGAAGAAGCCTTGCAGCTGATTGAAAATTTGAAACCCGACGTGGTGTTGCTGGATATCCGCATGCCTGGCCTGGACGGTCTCCAGGTCGCGGCTAAATTGTGCGAGCGCGACGCCCCACCCGCAGTGGTGTTCTGTACGGCGCACGATGAGTTCGCGCTTGAAGCCTTCAAGGTGAGTGCCGTCGGTTACCTCGTCAAACCGGTTCGTCCCGAACACTTGCTCGAAGCATTGCGCAAGGCCGAGCGGCCTAATCGCGTGCAACTCGCTGCCATGACCCGACCCGCCGCCGAGAGCGGTGCCGGTCCCCGGAGTCATATCAGCGCCAGAACCCGCAAGGGCATCGAACTGATCCCGCTGGCCGAAGTTATCTATTTCATTGCCGACCACAAGTACGTGACCTTGCGCCACGAGGGCGGCGAAGTGCTGTTGGATGAGCCACTCAAGGCGTTGGAGGACGAGTTCGGTGATCGCTTTGTACGCATTCACCGCAACGCGCTGGTAGCCCGGGAACGGATCGAACGCCTTCAACGCACGCCGCTGGGTCACTTTCAGCTGTTCCTGAAAGGGCTTAATGGCGACGCATTGATTGTCAGCCGCAGGCATGTAGCGGGTGTGCGCAAGATGATGCAGCAGCTGTAAGCCACCTCGGCTGGGGCTTCTGGCAAGTCAGGCAGGCGACACGCCGTCGCATGGCGTCCGTTGATCGATTGAGATCATGATGCGCGCAGATTGAATACAGTCATTCGGCCCGAACTGGTCGAGCTGTTATTATTCGCCGCATTCACTCAGTACGGACCGGTTCATGTCTTCTCGCGAAATCCGCATCGCCACTCGCAAAAGTGCCCTGGCCCTCTGGCAGGCCGAGTACGTCAAGGCCCGCCTGGAACAGGCGCATCCCGGGCTGACAGTGACGCTGGTGCCGATGGTGAGTCGCGGCGATAAACTGCTGGACTCGCCGCTCTCGAAAATCGGCGGTAAAGGTCTTTTCGTCAAAGAACTGGAAACCGCTCTGATCGAGCATGAGGCCGACATCGCCGTTCACTCGATGAAAGACGTGCCGATGGATTTTCCCCAAGGTCTCGGCCTTTTTTGCATCTGCGAGCGCGAAGACCCGCGTGACGCGTTCGTTTCCAATAACTATTCCAGTCTCGCCGAGTTGCCCGCCGGATCCGTAGTGGGCACGTCCAGCCTGCGTCGTCAGGCTCAGCTGCTAGCCCGTCGCCCGGACCTGAAAATCCAGTTTCTGCGCGGCAACGTCAACACCCGTCTGGCCAAGCTGGATGCCGGGGAGTACGACGCGATCATCCTCGCCGCCGCCGGCCTGATTCGTTTGGGCTTTGAAGACCGCATCACTGCACCCATCAGCGTCGAGCACAGCTTGCCCGCAGGCGGGCAGGGCGCAATAGGCATAGAGTGCCGCAGCGTCGATATCGAGCTTCATGCCTTGCTTGCACCGCTGCACCATGACGACACTGCTGTGCGAGTCACGGCAGAGCGTGCGCTCAACAAGCATCTGAATGGTGGCTGCCAAGTCCCCATTGCCTGCTATTCAGTGCTGGAGGGTGATCAACTCTGGCTGCGGGGTCTGGTAGGCGACCCTTCCGGCGCGTTGCTGTTGCACGCTGAAGCGCGTGCGCCTCAAGTCGATGCCCAGGCACTTGGCGTCCAGGTGGCGGAAGCACTCCTTGCGCAGGGCGCGGCGAAGATTCTCAAAGCGGTGTATGGCGAGGCTGACGAGGCGTGAAAGGCTGGCGCTTGCTGCTGACGCGTCCGGTGGATGAATCTCGGGCGCTTGCGTTAACGCTGGCGGAAGTGGGTGTCCACAGCGCAAGTCTTCCCTTGCTGGAGATCGAGCCTCTGCCAGTGTCGGAGGATAGTCGCTCAATCATCTACAACCTCGCTGCCTACTGTGCCGTCATCGTTGTCAGCAAACCGGCCGCACGCCTCGGCCTGGCGATGGTCGATGAAATCTGGCCGCAACCGCCGATGCAAAAGTGGTTTACCGTCGGCGCTGCCACTGCGCAAATTCTCGATGACTATGGCCTGCAGGTGTTCTTTCCTGAGCACGGCGACGACAGCGAGGCGTTGCTGGAGCTTCCGCAGTTTCAAGAAGCCGTGTCTGGCTATGATCCCAGAGTGTTGATTATGCGCGGTGAAGGCGGGCGCGAGTTGCTTGCCGAACGACTACGTGCACAGGGTGTGAGGGTTGATTACCTCCCGCTTTACCGTCGCAACCTGCCGCAATACCCGGCTTTCGCGCTCTCTGAGAAGGTACAAGCGGAACGCTTGAATGGGCTGGTGGTCAGCAGTGGACAGGGTTTTGAGCATCTGCGTGAGTTGGCCGGCGCCGCTTGGCCTACGCTTGCGCAGATACCGTTATTTGTACCAAGCCCCCGGGTCGCTGAAATCGCGCGTGCCGCCGGGGCGCTTACCGTAGTGGACTGCCGCGGTGCAAGCGCTGCGGCCTTGCTGACAGCATTGCGCCAACACGCCGCGCCTGCCTTACAGGCGTAATGGTCGATCAGTCGGATTACGCGACGCCTAAATGCAAAGGATGGATACGTGAGCGAAACAGTCTTGCCAAAAGATGACGTTGAACCGGTACTGGCCCAATCTGGCCCCTTGCCGGATCCAGCGTACAAAGAACCGTCGAATCGCCGCAGCAGTAACGGGCTGGCCATATTGGCCCTGTTGCTGGGCGCCGCCGGCGTTGCCGTTGGCGGCTGGAGCGTTTGGCAATTGCGCGCCATTCAAGCCGGGCATCAGGAGCAATCCGGTCAGCTGCAGGACATCGGCTCGCAGACACAGGCGCTCAAGCAGAGTGAGCAGCAAATTGCCGCGCGCCTGGCACAACTGCCCGCTGCCGACGAGCTGGAGGACCGCCGCCGCCTTGTTACCCAGTTGCAAGGGGATCAGCAGCGCCTGAGCCAGCGTGTGGAAACCGTCCTGGGCGCCAGCCGCAAGGATTGGCGTCTGGCCGAGGCCGAGCACTTGTTGCGTCTTGCCAGCTTGAGGTTGTCTGCGCTGCAAGACATCAATAGTGCTGCGGCACTGGTTCAGGGCGCTGATGAAATCCTGCGTGAGCAGGACGACCCCGCCGCATACGCAGCCCGTGAACAGCTGGCCAAGAGCCTGACTGCGCTGCGCAGCGTCGATCAGCCGGATCGCACGGGCCTGTTCCTTCAGCTGGCCGCGGTGCGCGAACAAGTCGCGCAGCTCAACGAGCTCGCGCCGGAATACAAGGACAAGGGCGACTCGCTGTTCGGTTTGACCGACGGCAGCGAGGACAGCTATTGGGCCAAGTGGTGGGAAAAGATCTCCCAGTACGTGCGTATCGACTTCCATGCCGACAAGAATATTCGACCATTGCTGGCCGGTCAGAGCCTGACGCAGGTACGTCTGGCGTTGAGTCTTGCGCTCGAACAGGCGCAGTGGGCAGCGCTTAACGGTCAAGGCCCCGTGTATGACAAGGCCATGGCTGAAGCGCGAAGTGTTCTGGACGACAATTTCAATCGAGATAACCAGCAGAGCAAAGCGCTGGGCCAGCGTCTGGACGAGCTCGGCAAGCAGCCGGTTTCGGTGGCAACCCCTGACCTGACACAAAGTCTGGCTGCGGTTCAGGCGTATCTTGAGCAGCGTCATACGCCGGTCGGCGGCGCGCTGGAGAAGCGCACCGACGAGGCGCAGCCCGGGAAGCAGCCATGAAGCGCGCATACGTCGTTCTCTTCGTCCTGGTTGTGGCGGCTGCGCTGATCGGTGTCGCCATCTCGCGACATGCAGGCTATGTCCTGATCTCTTACGACGCCTTCCGCTACGAATCGAGTATTTGGGCTGCATTGGCGCTGCTGGTGGCGGTCCTGTTTATCCTGTGGCTGTTGCGCATGTTGATCGCGTTACTGACCACGTCCGGGGGCGTGGTGAATCCATGGTCACGGCGCAACCGAAGCCGCCGTGTGCAAAACGCAATCGAGCAGGGGCAGGTGGATCTCGCCGAAGGGCGCTGGGCCAGTGCTCAGCGAAACTTGCACCGCGCTGCCGAAGCGGAACGCCAGCCTCTTTTGTATTACCTCGGCGCAGCCCGTGCCGCAAACGAGCAGGGCCGTTACGAGGACAGCGATAACCTGCTTGAGCGTGCGCTGGAGCGTCAGCCTCACGCCGAGCTGGCTATCGCGTTGAGCCACGCCCAACTGCAAGTGGATCGAGGTGATCTCGACGGGGCATTGGTCACGCTGCAAGCCATGCAGGAGCGCCATCCGCATAATCCGCAGGTGTTGCGCCAGCTGCAGCGGCTGTACCGCGAACGCGGCGAGTGGCATGAGTTGATTCGTCTGATGCCCGAATTGCGTAAGGATAAAGTGCTTCCTGCGCAGGAACTGGCTGAACTGGAAAGGCGCGCATGGGGCGAAAATCTTTCGCTGGCGGCCTATCGTGTGTCTGACAGCGACACAGTCGGCACCGGCTTACCCTCGCTGGAAAATGCCTGGCAGCAACTGACCTCGGCTCAACGTCAGGAGCCTGCACTGGTGCTGGCCTATGCCGAGCAGCTGCGCCGGCTGGGCGCCGATGTGCAGGCCGAGGAAGTCCTGCGAACCGCCATGAAGCGTGATTACAACACCCATCTTGCGCGGCTGTACGGGCTGGTGCGCGGGGCCGACACAGGCAAGCAGTTGCAAACGGCTGAAGGTTGGTTGAAAAATCACACCGATGACGCTGGCTTGTTGCTGACGCTCGGCCGGCTGTGCCTGCAGAGCAGTTTGTGGGGCAAGGCGCGCGATTACCTCGAATCCAGCCTAAGGCTGCAGCGTAACCCGGAGGCGTGCGCCGAGTTGGCGCGTCTGCTTGCACAATTGGGCGAGACCGATCGCAGCAATCAGCTGTTTCAGGAAGGTTTGGGTCTGCTGGATGAGCGTTTGCTTGCCCGTCCTCTTCCGGCGCTGTCACGTGTTTAGCTAGAAGTCATAAGTAGACCCGAGAGGCCCGAATGCGGGCCTTTCGTTTATCTGATTCGTCGGCGTCTGTAGGACGATTCTGAGCATGTTGTGGTTTGTTGGTGGATTCTTCGCACACCGGGAATAACGTCCTAAACACGTTGTCAGGGTTTACCTACGCAAACGGAGAAATATCCTCCATTGGGTGCCTTGAAAGCGACTCGCGCTTTCCTCTACCGTAGCCGCCTTCGTCTTTTGTTACGGATCTTCCATGCAGCTGGCTCGTACACGCTCCCTGTTCTCCCTAGCGTTTCTAGCCTGTGCATCAATGGTGGGAACAGCGGTCTATCTCGGCTTTGTGATTGATGCGGCGCCGTGCCCGATGTGTCTGATTCAGCGCGTGCTGATGGCTTTGTCAGCGACCGTCTGCCTGTTCGCTGCGCTGCATGCGCCGGGCAGGAGAGGCTGGCGGGTCTACGCGGGCATTCTTTTACTGTTCTCTGCTTTGGGCGCTGGTGTTGCGGCGCGGCAGGTGTGGCTACAGGCCTCGCCGCCAGAGAACATGGCTGCATGTCTTGAAAACCTTCACTACCTGCTGGAAACGCAAACCTACCTGAAGGTTCTGGCGATGGTTTTGGCCGGAAGTGCAGGGTGCTCCGAAATCAATTGGTCCCTGTTCGGCATCAGCCTGCCGGAATGGAGTCTGCTGGCGTTTTCGGGTTTATGCCTGTTTGCGCTGTATTACCTGTTTATCGAATTTCGCCGCTTCAGATCAATGGATGTGGGGACTTCGGATTAAACGCTTGTATGAACTTTATGTCCTGCGTACCTTGATGGGCTAGTCATGCGGGCATAATCTGGGCCGCACGCATCATCGGATAATTGCTGCTGTTGACGTTTATCGGATCTGCCAACACAAGCTCGGTCTGATCTGAAGCGCTTCAAGCGGCAGGCCCCTGAAGGGAAGAGAGAACATCATGCTGGAAAGTTGTCAGAACGCTCAGGAACGTTGGGGTGGGGTTCACAAGCTGATCGACCGCTGGTTGCAGGATCGCAACGAGCTGATCACGGCCTACGACACCCTGGGAGCAGAACCGGGAGCGTTCTCCGAGAAGCGCGCGCCTTTGCAGGAGTTCTGCGGCACATTGGTCGACTACGTTTCTGCCGGTCATTTCGAGATCTACGAGCAGCTGACCAGCGAGGCCAAGGCGTTTCATAATCAGCGCGGTCTTGAGCTTGCCGATACGCTTTATCCGCGTATCGATGTCATCACCGAGAAGCTGCTGGCATTCAATGACCTCTGCGACGAAGGCAAATGCGTCGCCGAGAAATTCAAGGAATTGGGCGGCTTGCTGCATGAGCGTTTCGAACTCGAAGACTGCCTCATTGAAGTGCTGCATACCGCACACAAGGAACAGGTTGTAGCGCAGGCCTGATCACTGTGGCAGACAAAGAAGGGTGCCCTTGGGCACCCTTTTTTATTGCTTCAAATGTGCGTGTCGAACTGAGTTTGACCTTGGCCTGCGGTTTTACTGCGACACCGCCAGCAGCTCGATCTCAAATACCAGTGGCGTATAGGGGTCGATGAGATCACCTGCGCCTTCTGCGCCGTAGGCCTGCGCCGAAGGGATGACCAGACGCCATTTGGCACCTACCGGCATGTCGACCAGCGCGGTTGTCCATCCTGCGATGACGCTGTCCAGGCGGAACCATTGAGGCTGCTGGCTCTGATCGAAGATGGTCCCGTCAGGCAGGCGGCCGACGTACTTCACCTGCACGCGGCCATTGACGTCAGGTTTCGGGCCATTGCCCGGCGTTAGCTCCGTCATCAGGATGCCGTCGGCCAACTGGCGAACACCCGGTTTGGCCTTCTCGACGTCCATGAATTTTCGCTCGTCCTTTAACGCGGCTTCGGTCTGAGGCTCGGTTTGGCCGGCGCTCTCGGCCTGGGCAAGTGCAGCGTCGTGGTCGCTCAGGATCTGCTCCATGCGCTCCTGCTTGATCGCCAGCGGCTTGCCTTGATACGCCTGCTGCAACGCCTCAACCAACGCAGGCAGTTGCAGATCAGGAGCTTCCTGACGCAGCCGTTCCCCCAAGCTTGCGCCAAGGCTGTAGGAAAGGTCGTGGGTGTTGTCGGATGCCGGAGCATCGGTCGCGCGGGCAAGGGGTACCAAGAGGAACAACGACATTAACAGGTAGCGCGACATGAATGCTCTCCGGCCTGGGAAGTGGCGATTATGCCAGCGCTGAGGCCCGAGCGTGACGGGTTTTGCCGCGTTTTTCCCCGCAATGCAACTGCGCAAGGTTCGTAGTATCAAGATGCCCTAGCGGCGGTGCAGGCGGAGGTCTAGTATGGCCGCACTCAAATCAGCCAGGAGGTAAGTCATGTCGGCCACCAAGAAGCCAGTAAACACTCCGTTGCATTTGCTCCAACAGCTTTCGGGCAGCCTGCTCGAACACCTTGAAAACGCCTGCTCGCAAGCGTTGGCTGATGCGGAAAAACTGCTCGCCAAGCTTGAGAAGCAACGTGGCAAGGCACAGGAAAAGCTGCACAAATCACGCACTAAAATGCAGGACGCTGCCGCCGCTGGCAAAGCCAAGGCGCAAGGCAAAGCCAAAGACAGCGTGGCCGAACTCGAATCTTTGCTCGACGCTTTGAAGGATCGTCAGACCGAAACCCGCAGCTACATTCTGAACCTCAAGCGTGACGCTCAAGAAAGCCTGAAGCTGGCACAAGGCATCGGCCGCGTGAAGGAAGCCGTTGGCAAAGCGCTGAACGACCGCGCCGCAAAACCGGCACTTCAAGCAACAGCTGCCAAGGCCATTGCGAAACCAACAGCCGCCAAAGCTGCAACCAAAGCGGCTGCAGCCAAACCTGTCGCGAAAGCACCGGTAAAAGCCGTTGCTGAGAAAACCGTGGCCAAGGTGACCGCTAAAACCGTGGCGAAACCTGCAGCCATCAAGGCTCCTGCTGCCAAGCCATCCGTCAGCGCTGCAAGCAAACCTGCCGCCAAGCCGGCTGCGGCAAAGCCGGCACCCAAGACGACTGCTGTCAAACCCGCCGCCGCTAAACCCGCTGCCGCCAAACCAGTCGTTGCGAAAGCCGCCGGCAAACCTGCGCCGGCCAAGTCGCCTGCTGCCAAACCTGCCGCCACTCCCAAGCCTGCGCTAAAAGCTGCGGCACCCAAGCCTGCCGGCGCGAAGGCTGCAAAACCCGCTGCCAAGCCTGCGGCCACTGTTACAGCCAAGGCAGAGGCGCCAGCGTCTGCTGCTTCGACAGTTTCGGGCGCCGACTCAACGTCGAACACCGCGTCCTAAGCGATCTCGGTCCCGGCGCGGAGCAGAACCTGCAACGCGTCGGGGCTGGCCTTGGCTGCGGCTCCCGCCAGCGCCTCCAACCATTCGCTCGAAGGCGGTGCTTCACGCTCTGGCCAATCCCTGGTCAACCGCTGCAGTCGCACCAGCAGCTCGCGTTCGGCATCAAGCTCCAATGTTTTGAGCCTGTCGCGCAGCGCTGTCAGTTCTTCATCTGCAGTCGCGGCCTCCTTCCACCGTGTGCGAACGTCTCTTATCGGCCCCACCACTTGTTCATGCCAGGGGTCGGCCAATTGTCCGATTTGTTGCGCGCGCTGTGGGTCGAACAGCACGCCGCGTCGGTCCATCCAGACGCCGCACAGCAGCGCACAGACGTTGGCGCCGTCGGCCTGAAGGCTAAGGCAGGCCTGCTCGACGCCTGGGCGGGCGTAAAAATCAAGGGTGAAACTCCATAGGTCTGCAAGCATCGTCATCTACCTGTTTTGGGCGAAGCTGGTAGACTCCGCCGCCATTATGATCAGACTTCAAAGCCTTACCTTACAGCGTGGTCCGCAACGTCTGCTAGAAGACGCCGAGCTGACCCTGCACGCCGGCCAGAAAGCCGGCCTTATCGGCGCGAACGGCGCCGGCAAATCCAGCCTGTTCGCATTGCTGCGGGGTGAGCTGACCCCCGATAACGGCGATTGTCTGCTGCCTGCCGACTGGCGCATCGCGCACATGCGCCAGGAGGTCGACACGCTTGATCGCTTGGCGGTGGACTACGTCCTTGATGGTGACCTGCGCCTGCGTCAGGTGCAACAGGACCTCGCTGCCGCCGAAGCTGCGCAGGACGGTGCCGCACAGGCGCGTCTGCATTCGGAACTCGACAGCGCCGACGGCTATACCGCCGATGCCAGGGCGCGCAAGCTCCTGGCGGGGCTGGGGTTCACCAACGAGCAAATGGAGCGTCAGGTTGGCGACTTCTCCGGCGGCTGGCGTATGCGTCTGAATCTGGCGCAGGCATTGATGTGCCCGTCAGACCTGCTGTTGCTCGACGAGCCCACCAACCACTTGGATCTCGACGCCATTCTCTGGCTCGAAGACTGGCTCAAAAGCTATCAGGGTACGTTGCTGCTGATCTCTCACGACCGTGACTTTCTCGATGCAGTGGTCGATCATGTCGCTCACGTCGAGCAGAAAAAGATCACACTTTATCGCGGCGGTTACAGCGCTTTCGAGCGCGCCCGTGCCGAGCGCCTCGCCCAGCAACAACAGGCGTATGACAAGCAGCAGGCTCAGCGCGCGCACATGGAGAAATTCATTACGCGCTTCAAGGCCCAGGCCACCAAAGCCAAGCAGGCTCAGAGCCGGATCAAGGCACTGGAGCGGATGGAAGAGCTGTCCGCGGCCCACGTCGATTCTCCGTTTGATTTCACCTTCCGTGAATCGAACAAAATCTCCAGTCCGCTGCTGGATTTGTCTGACGCGCGGCTGGGGTATGGCGATAAAGCCGTCCTGCAGAAGGTCAAGCTGCAGCTAACGCCGGGAGCACGCATTGGCTTGCTGGGCCCGAACGGCGCCGGTAAATCCACGTTGATCAAGAACCTTGCCGGTGAGCTTGAGCCGCTGAGCGGTCGTATGGTGCGCGGCGAGAACACAGTGGTTGGCTACTTTGCCCAGCACCAGCTCGACTCGCTGGACGCCAAGGCCAGCCCATTGCTGCATCTGCAGCGCATTGCTCCTGCCGAGCGCGAGCAGGCGTTGCGTGATTTCCTCGGTGGTTTCGACTTCCGTGGTGCGCGCCTGGACGAGCCAGTGCTGAATTTCTCGGGCGGCGAGAAGGCAAGGCTGGCGTTGGCCCTGATTGCCTGGGACAAACCCAATCTGCTGCTGCTCGACGAACCCACCAACCACCTCGACCTGGAAATGCGCCTGGCCTTGACCATGGCGTTGCAAGAGTTCAGTGGTGCGGTGCTGGTGGTGTCTCACGATCGTCATTTGCTCAAAAGCACGACTGATAACTTCCTGCTGGTCGCCGACGGTGTTGTGCAGGAGTTTGACGGTGACCTGGATGATTATGCGCGTTGGCTGGTGGACTACCGGCTGCGCAATGCACCGGTCAGCAATACCCCGGTGAATGTCGACAAGACTGACAAAAAGGCCCAGCGTCAGCAGGCTGCGGCGTTGCGTCAGCAACTCGCCCCGCACAAGCGCGAAGCGGACAAGCTCGAAAAAGAGCTTGGCACACTGCACGAGAAACTGGCGAAGATCGAATCGGCACTGGGCGACAGTGGTATTTACGAAGCTACCAACAAAGACAAGTTGCGCGACCTGCTTGCAGATCAGGCCAAGCTCAAATCCCGCGAATCCGAGCTTGAAGAAGCGTGGATGGAAGCATTGGAATTGCTTGAGTCCATGCAGGCAGAGCTGGAAGCGTTGTCCTGATGGAGTCACTGGCTTTACCCGTTCCGGCGTATTGGATCGAACCCATTCTTGTCGGCCTGCAGATCCTCTTGATTCTGCTGGTCGGCTACACGCTGCAGCGCGTGGTGGGCCGATTCCTGACCCGTCTGGCCGAACGCTATCCGCTCTTGCCTCCAGAGCTTTTGGTCATGCTGCGCGGTGGATTGCGCTGGTTGATCATGGGCACCGCTTTCGTTGCGGTGCTGGGTCGCCTGGGTGTATCAGCCTCTGTGCTCTGGGCTGCGTTGTCCGGCTTTGTCGCGGTGGCGGCCGTGGCGTTCTTCGCCTTGTGGAGCGTGTTGTCGAACCTGCTGTGCGCGGTCCTGATTTTTACCATAGGGCCGTTTCGCATCGGCGATGTGGTTGAGCTGGTCGACACCACTGACAAGCCGGGCATCAAAGGGCGCGTTACGGCGATCAACCTGATGTTCACCACATTGATCGAGCCTGCCGAGCTGGGTGGCACGCTTGTGCAGGTTCCCAACAGCCAGTTCTTCCAGAAATCCATCCGGCGCTGGCGCGGCAATGACGGTGCAGCGGTCATCTCGGCGCAGAAGCGTCTCGCTGAAACTACTCAACGCTGACAGACCGGAACAGCTGCCGGCCAAGCGGCCGCAACAGTCAGAAATGATTGGTTTTCGGCCCCCGGAAGCACTACGTTAGGGCCAGGATTACTGCCTGAGGTGCGTTATGTCGCTTGAAACATGGTTGGCCTTCCTGGCCGCCAGCTGGATCATCAGCCTTTCTCCAGGTGCAGGTGCCATCGCCTCCATGTCCAGCGGCCTGCAGTACGGATTCTGGCGTGGATATTGGAATGCGCTGGGCTTGCAGATCGCCCTGGTCGCGCAAATTGCAGTGGTGGCCGCAGGGCTAGGCGCTGTGCTGGCGACCTCCGCAATAGCGTTCACGCTGATCAAGTGGTTTGGCGTCGCGTATCTGGTGTACCTGGGCGTCAAACAGTGGCGTGCCCTGCCGAGCGATCTGGCCGACGATTCGGCGGTGCGCCCTGTAGGCAAACCTCTGACGCTCGTGGCGCGAGGGTTTCTGGTGAACATCAGCAACCCCAAGGCGCTGGTGTTCATGCTGGCGGTCCTGCCGCAGTTCATTGACCCCCATCAGCCGCTGGTGCCGCAATATCTGATCATCGCGGCAACCATGGTCTGTGTGGACCTCATAGTCATGGCGGGCTATACGGGCCTTGCGTCCAAAGTGCTTCGGGTACTCAAGACCCCCAGGCAGCAGCGACGAATGAACCGCACGTTTGCCGGATTGTTCATCAGCGCGGCGGCGTTCCTTGCCACGTTGCACCGCGCTTGATCAAAGCGCCGCTGAGCATGAAATCTACCTGCGCATTGCCAGCGCTTCCTGGCGAACGCCGATCTCGCTGTTACTGAGTGAGACTGGCTCAGGTAAAAAGCGCCGGGGCTGGTACCGCTTAATTCATATTCCGAAGCTGGAGTTACCTATGCGCGTCTGGATTGATGCCGACGCCTGCCCAAAGGCGGCCAAAGACTTGGTCATCAAGTTCGCCCTCAAACGCAAGTTCGAGGTCGTGTTAGTGGCAGGGCAAAGTCAAATCAAGCCCAGTCTGAGTCTGGTCAAACTGATCGTTGTGCCCAGCGGTCCGGACGCGGCCGATGATTATCTGGTCGAGCATGCCGTACCGGGTGAGTTGGTTATCTGCAGCGACGTGCCGCTGGCAGATCGGCTGGTCAAGAACGGCGTGGCAGCGCTTGATCCGCGGGGTAAGGAATTTGATGCCCAGAACATGGGCCAGCGCCTGGCGATGCGTAATCTTTTTACCGATCTGCGTGAGCAGGGCCAGGCGAGCGGCGGGCAGGGCGCGTATGGCGAGCGTGAGAAGCAGGCATTCGCCAATTGTCTGGACCGGATTCTGACGCGCCTGGCCCGGGCGTTCGCCCAACCTGCCGTGGAGTCTCCGCAGAACTGATTTGCGCAGGTTTTAGATGCCCGGCCTGCAAGCCTGCTTTACGAGCGGCGCCCCTTGGCGGAAACCATAACGAGTCAGGCAGAAGCGCGTTCTTCGTTTTCCTGCACCAGTTCAAGTACACGATCCACCAGCTTGTTGATGCCGGATGCGGCGTCGCCAATAGACTTGGCAACCATATAAGCGGGCGTGCTGACCAACTTGCGGTCCTTGTCCTCGACGATGTCGGTTACTTCACAGTCCTGATGAGTGCCGCCCATTCGGGTGATGGCTGCCGCAGTGTCGACGTCGTTGCCAATCGTGCAAGTAACGCCCGGTCCGTAAATCTTCGCAGCCAATGCCGGGGACACGCAGATGAGCCCCACGGGCTTGCCAGCCGCAGCAAACGCCTCGGCCATCGCCAGCACTTCAGCCTGCACTTTGCAGCTGGCGCCCTGTGTGGCGAAGTTTGAAAGATTTTTCGCGGCTCCAAAGCCACCCGGGATGATCAGCGCATCGAATTCGGTGACGTCGGCCTCCCGAATATCCTCGATGGCGCCTCGGGCGATTCGCGCCGACTCGACCAGCACATTGCGCGCTTCCGGCATTTCTTCGCCGGTCAGGTGATTGACGACATGGTGCTGGGGGATGTTGGGTGCAAAGCACTTCACCAGAGCGCCGCGCTGATCAAGGCGCAGCAGCGTGAGGACGCTTTCATGAATCTCCGCGCCGTCGTAAACGCCGCAGCCAGAAAGTATTACGGCCACTTTTTTAGTCATTCACGTGTTCCTCTCTCGGGCGATCCGCCTGGACCTGTACGCGGGCCAGCCGTGCGCTGATTGTCACTAGGCATGAACCTGGGACAACGTTCGCAGCGAATGTCTCCGGAAACATCGGCATGCGCCGGGCATTTACTCGTCTGGCGTGCTTTTGGCTTGAGCGTCGGCGGCGACTGCCAATCTGGCTTCGCGGGCAACGCGAGCGTTCTTGATGCGGCGGCGTATCCAAAGCAGCACACCGATTACCAGCAGCGCGCCGAGCACCCACAGCTCGTACTTCTTGACGTTGCCCAGCAGGCCCTCAAGCACGGAGCCGAACTTGTACGCCGCGGCGCCAAGCGCCGCTGCCCACACAGCTGCGCCAATGCCGTTAAGTAACAGGTAGCGACCGGGTGGGTACCCGGACAAGCCGATGGCCACGGGCATGACTGTACGCAACCCATAAACGAAGCGGAAACTCAGCACCCAGATGTCGGGGTGACGCCGGATATGCTCCAGCGCCCGGTCGCCCATCAATTGCCAGCGCGGCTTGCGAGCCAAGAGCTTGCGGCCATGTTTGCGTCCCATGAAATACCACAACTGATCGCCTGCGTAGCTGCCGAAAAAAGCCACGACCACGACAATGTTGATATCCATGTATCCGCGGAACGCAAGAAATCCGGCAAGCACCAAAATGGTCTCGCCTTCAAAAAAGGTCCCGAGGAAAAGGGCGAAATAGCCAAATTCTTGTAAAAAATGCTGGAGCATCATTTGGGTGCTGGCGAAATGAACGCGCAGCCTAACGCGCCCAAGGCATTCAGGAAAGTATGCAAATGTGTCACCGCGTTAAAGTTTCCCACGTTCGGGACCGAATATTCGCTTGGGAGGAGGGTTTGTGTCCTACGCAATACGTCGTGATTACAGCTGTCACGCAAGCGTCATAATCGCCGCTTATAAATGTCACGCTTGCCCGTCTGGACGGGCCGGGAGCATTCCGTGCGCTTTGCCCTCATCGTCAGCTCCACGCGCTGTGCTCCATTGAGCCGCGCGCAGTTCGCACCTGCTGCGCTCCAAAGCAGCCCGCTGCCGCTCGTGTTCTCGTACCTATTGTGTGGCGCCAGGCGCAGGATGGTGCCCGCGCCGTCAGGCAGGGGCAGCAAATCTGCATGGCGGGGGTTGCACGGCGGGGAGAAATCCGTAGCGTGGGCAGTCAAACCGCTCACATCATCGGCCCTGACGCTTGTCGCTCTGACGCATACGATCGGATCGCGCTGCATGTCCCTATAACCGCTACGCCGTTGGCGTGACCGTTGCCCCATGCCGTACGTCACCACAGTTGTGGCACAAGCGGCATTCCGACACCGGCCAAATGCGCGGCCCAACTGTTACAAGGCCAATTGCCTTACAGGATTATCAATGAGCACCGAAGGATCTACCGAAGCCGCAGTCGAGCTTGACCCTCAGCCCGTCAACCGAGAGGTCACTGCCGTTGTCGAGCCGACCATTGAAGTGGTCCCTGCGCTGGAACCCCACCATCCGGCCCCGCACATCGCCGCAGTGCCCAATCTGGATGACAGCAGCCTTTACATTCATCGCGAGCTGTCGCAACTGCAGTTCAACATCCGAGTGCTGGAACAGGCGCTGGACGAGTCCTATCCGCTCCTTGAGCGGCTCAAGTTTCTGCTGATCTTTTCCAGCAACCTGGACGAGTTCTTCGAAATTCGCGTCGCCGGGCTCAAGAAGCAAATCACCTTCGCTCGCGAACAGGCTGGCGCTGACGGGCTGCAGCCCCATCAGGCGCTGGCGCGTATCAGCGAGCTGGTCCATGGCCATGTGGATCGTCAGTACGCGATTCTTAACGACATCCTTTTGCCGGAGCTTGAAAAGCATCAGGTGCGCTTCATTCGCCGGCGCAACTGGAACGCCAAGATCAAGGCCTGGGTACGTCGGTATTTCCGTGACGAGATTGCCCCGATCATTACGCCAATTGGCCTGGACCCGACTCACCCGTTCCCGCTATTGGTCAATAAGTCGCTCAACTTCATCGTGGAGCTGGAAGGTATCGATGCCTTCGGTCGCGATTCAGGTCTGGCCATCATCCCGGCACCGCGACTGCTGCCGCGTATCATCAAAGTGCCTGAAGACGTTGGCGGCCCAGGGGACAACTACGTGTTCCTGTCGTCGATGATTCATGCCCATGCCGATGACCTGTTTCAGGGCATGAAGGTCAAAGGCTGCTACCAGTTCCGCCTGACCCGCAACGCCGACTTGGCGCTCGACTCCGAAGACGTGGAAGACCTTGCGCGCGCATTGCGTGGTGAGTTGTTCTCCCGCCGTTATGGCGACGCGGTGCGGCTGGAGGTGGCAGACACCTGCCCGAAACTGCTATCGGATTACCTGCTCAAGCAATTCAACCTGAGCGAGACCGAGTTGTACCAGGTCAACGGTCCGGTGAACCTCACGCGGCTGTTCAGCATTACCGGTCTGGACAGCCATCCCGAGCTGCAATACATGCCGTTCACCCCGGCGATCCCCAAGCTGCTGCAAAACAGCGAGAACATTTTCAACGTGATCAGCAAGCAGGACATTCTGCTGCTGCATCCCTTTGAATCCTTCACGCCGGTGGTGGACCTGCTGCGTCAGGCGGCGAAAGATCCTCACGTACTGGCCGTGCGTCAGACGCTGTACCGCAGCGGTGCCAACTCGGAAATCGTCGACGCACTGGTGGATGCCGCGCGCAACGGTAAGGAAGTCACCGCCGTCATCGAACTGCGCGCCAGGTTCGACGAAGAATCGAACCTGCAACTCGCGAGCCGCCTGCAAGCGGCTGGCGCGGTGGTGATCTATGGCGTAGTGGGTTACAAGACTCACGCAAAAATGATGCTTATCTTGCGGCGTGAAGCGGGCGAGATCGTCCGATACGCGCATTTGGGCACCGGCAACTACCATGCGGGTAACGCGCGCCTGTACACCGACTACAGCCTGCTGACATCTGACGATGCGTTGTGCGAAGACGTCGGCAAACTGTTCAGTCAGTTAATCGGCATGGGCAAAACCCTGCGCATGAAAAAGCTGCTGCATGCGCCGTTCACGCTCAAAAAAGGCATGCTCGACATGATTGCCCGAGAGACGCAATTCGCGTCCGAAGGCAAGCCCGCGCACATCATTGCCAAGTTCAACTCGCTGACCGATCCGAAGATCATCCGCGCGTTGTACAAGGCCAGCCAGACCGGGGTCAAAATCGACCTCGTGGTGCGTGGCATGTGCTGCCTGCGCCCTGGCGTGCCAGGCGTCTCGCACAACATCCAGGTGCGCTCGATCGTCGGCCGCTTCCTTGAGCACACCCGAGTGTTCTACTTCCTCAACGGCGGCGACGAGCAGATGTTCCTCTCCAGCGCCGACTGGATGGAGCGCAACCTCGACAAGCGCGTCGAGACCTGCTTCCCGGTTGAGGGCAAGAAACTCATCTTAAGAGTGAAGAAAGAACTGGAGGGGTATCTGACCGACAACACCCACGCCTGGCTGCTGCAGCCAGACGGGCGCTACCTGCGCAGCACCCCGACCGGCAATCAGAACGCCCGCAATGTGCAGGCGATGCTGTTGGAAAAGCTGAGCAACCCGGTCCTCAGCGTACGTTGAGGACGATGCCGACTCGGGTCAGCCACTCCGCTTCCAGCGCGAAGTCGGCCTGAGTCAGCTGGTTGTTTTCCAGCCAGCCATCCGGGAACACGATGTCCAGGGTGTGATCGTTGGCGGTAAGCACAGGCTGCGGCATCTCTTGGGTGCCGCGGATGTGGTGGAACAGGATCGCGAAACGCAGCAATACGCACAGACGGATCAGCTTGACGCCTTCGTTGCCGAATTCGGCAAATTTATCCTTCGGAATATTGCGACGATGCCCGCGCACCAGCAGCGCGAGCATCTGTTGGTCTTCGCGTGAGAAGCCAGCAAGGTCCGAGTGCTCGATCAAGTAGGCTCCATGCTTGTGGTAATGATAGTGAGCGATGTCCAGCCCCACCTCATGCACCTTTGCCGCCCAGCTCAATAACTCGCGGTACGCTTTGTCTTCCAGGTCCCAGGCCTTGGCCACTTGCTCCAGTGCCGACAGCGCCTTGCGCTCTACGCGAGCGGCTTGCTCCAGATCGACGTGATAGCGCTCCATCAGCGAGCTGAGCGTGCGTTCGCGCACGTCTTCGTGATGATGGCGACCCAGCAGGTCGTAGAGCACGCCCTCGCGCAGCGCGCCCTCACAGTGGTCCATGCGCTTGAGGTCGAGGGCGTCGAAAATGGCTTCGAGAATCGCCAGGCCCGCCGGGAAGATCGCCCGGCGGTCAGGCTTGAGGCCTTCGAAATCGATCTTGTCCACTTCGCCCAGCTTCATCAGCTTGCGCTTGAGCCAGGCCAGGCCTTCGGCATTGACCTCGCCACTGCCGTGACCGCCTGCCTTTAAGGCCAGGCCGATGGCGCGAATGGTCCCGGACGAGCCGATAGCCTCATCCCATGTCAGACGATGCAGCGCGTGCTCAATGCTCATGATTTCAAGGCGCGCCGCTGTGTAGGCCTGTGCGTAGCGCGCCGGCGTGATCTTGCCGTCCTTGAAATAGCGCTGGGTAAAGCTGACACAGCCCATCTGCAGGCTTTCGCGCAGCAACGGCTCAAAGCGCTGGCCAATGATGAATTCGGTACTGCCGCCGCCAATGTCGGCGACGAGGCGTTTGCCAGGCGTGTCGGCCAACGTATGGGACACGCCCAGATAGATCAGACGCGCTTCTTCACGGCCCGAAATGACCTCCACCGGATGGCCGAGAATTTCTTCGGCGCGGTGGATGAACTCGTTGCGATTACGGGCTTCTCGCAGGGCGTTGGTGCCGACAATGCGCACAGCGCCGGGCGGCATGCCATTGATCAGTTGGGCAAAGCGCTTGAGGCAGTCGAGCCCGCGCTGCATGGATTCTTCGCTGAGGCGGCGGTCGTCGTCGATCCCCGCGGCCAGCTGCACTTTCTCACCGAGCCGCTCCAGGATGCGAATTTCGCCCTGATTGGCTTTGGCGACAACCATATGGAAGCTGTTGGAGCCCAGGTCGATCGCGGCGATCAGCGAGAGGTTTTTGGCTGTGGATAGCGGCATGGTCAAAAGATCTCGGTCGATAACGCCGACATCGTGCCACGATCCATCACCTTCGCCAAACCGGCAACGCATTTACGCAGGATTCAGCGGGACCGCAGCCAGTACGACGAGACGCCTGCAGTGTTAGTGGGACCGGCTTCAGCCGGGAAGAGGCCGGTGTGCGCGCCCTCAATCCTGCAAACTACTGCTGACGTCTTCCCGGCTAAAGCCGGTCCTACAACTTGAGCCACAGGCAGCCCCACAGGATGCACTCGGTATCTTGGTAGGACCGGCTTCAGCCGGGAAGAGGCCTGTTTGTGCGCCATCAATGTTGCGGTGTGACACCTGACGCCTTCCCGGCTAAAGCCGGTCCTACAGTTTGAGCCGAAGCTGTTCTTTCAGTCGGGCTCACGCCTGCTCAACCGACCCGATGAAATTCGCCAGTTCGGGCGTTTTCGGGTTGGCCATCAGTTCTCGTGGGTCGCCCACTTCATGGACTTTGCCCTGGTGCATGAACACCAGTTTGTCACCGACCTCTCGGGCAAAACGCATTTCGTGAGTCACCATGATCAGCGTCATGCCGTCTTTGGCCAGCTCGCGAACCACAGCGAGCACCTCGTTGACCAGCTCAGGATCCAGAGCCGAGGTGATCTCGTCGCAGAGCAGCACCTTGGGCGACATGGCCAAGGCACGCGCAATCGCGACGCGTTGCTGCTGACCACCCGAGAGTCGGTCAGGAAAGGCGTCGAATTTTTCGCCCAGGCCCACGCGATTCAGCATCTCCTTCGCAAGCCTGGTTGCTTCCGCTTTGGATGTTTTTTTCACCACCTGCGGCGCGAGCATGACGTTTTCGCCGACCGTGAGATGCGGGAACAGATTGAACTGCTGAAAGACCATGCCGACCTTCTGCCTCAGGCTGCGCAGGTCAACCCGCGCGGCGTCCAGGTATTCGCCATCGACCTCGATTACGCCGTCATTGATCGACTCCAGCCCGTTCAACGTGCGCAGCAGCGTGCTCTTGCCCGAACCGCTTCGCCCGATGATTGCCACGACCTGGCCTTCCTCGACGCTCAGGTCGATACCCTTGAGCACATGATGGTCGCCGTAATACTTGTGCAGGGCGGAAATTCTAAGCAGAGGCATGAAGTCTCCTTTCCAGGTAGCGCGCGCTGAGCGACAACGGATAGCACAGCAGGAAGTAGCCCAGGGCGACAAAGCCGTAGACCATGAAAGGCTGAAACGTGGCGTTGGCCAGCATGCCCCCCGTTTTGGTCAGCTCCGTGAAGCCGATGATCGACGTAACCGCAGTGCCCTTGACCACTTGCACCGAGAACCCCACCGTCGGCGCGACGGCGATGCGCAGCGCTTGCGGCAGAATCACGTAGCGCAACTGCTCGAACGGCGTCAGGGCCAGGCTGGCGGACGCTTCCCACTGCCCATTGGAAATCGACTCTACGCAGCCGCGCCAGATTTCAGCCAGATAGGCGCTGGTGAACAGCGTCAACGCCAGGGCTGCTGCAAGCCAGGGCGAGATATCGATGCCCATCAGCGCGACGCCGAAAAACACCAAGAACAGCTGCATCAACAGCGGAGTGCCTTGGAACAGCTCGATGTAACCGCGCGCAAGCCTGCGCGGCGCGGCTTTCTCGGAGATGCGCATCGTCATCACCAGCAACCCGATCACGCCACCGCCGATGAACGCCACCAGCGACAACGCGAGCGTCCATTGCAGCCCGGTCAGCAAGTTGCGCACGACGTCCCAAAGGGTGAAATCCATCAGCGACTCCTCGCGATATAGCGCCGGCCAATCCAGGCCAGCAACTGACGCACAAGCAGCGCCATACACAGGTAGATCAGCGTGGTAATGATGTAGGTCTCAAAGGCGCGGAAGTTGCGCGACTGAATGAAGTTGGCCGCAAAGCTCAGCTCCTCGGTGGCGATCTGCGAGCACACCGCCGAGCCGAGCATCACGATGATGATCTGGCTGCTGAGCGCCGGCCAGACCTTGCCCAGCGCCGGAACAAGCACGACGTGGCGGAAGGTTTCGAAGCGAGTCATTGCCAGCGCGGCTGACGCTTCAATCTGACCGCGTGGGATGGCTTGCACGCCCGCGCGGATGATTTCTGTCGAGTAAGCGCCGAGATTGATGACCATCGCCAGTACAGCGGCCTGCCACTCCGATATCTGCAGACCCAGCGACGGCAGCCCAAAGAAAATGAAGAACAGCTGTACCAGAAACGGGGTATTGCGGATCAGCTCGACGTAAACACCGAAGATCGCTGAGAACGGCTGAATCTTCCACGCCCTGACTATCGCCCCCACAATTCCGACACTGACGCCCAACAGGGTGCCAATAGCGGTGAGCTCCAGCGTAAACAACGCGCCACGCAAGAGCAGGTCAGCGTTCTGCAAGACCGGAATAAAGTCGAACTGATAAGCCATTCAGAAGCCTCGACGGTCGGTGATCAGAGATCGGCAGGCAATGGCTGCTTGAGCCAGGTCTGCGCGTTTTTCTCCAGAGCGCCGTCTTTCTTCGCTGCTTCAAGAATCTCGTTCACTTTGGCAAGCAGCTCCGGCTGGCCTTTGTTGACGCCTACATACACGGGGGAATCCTTGAGCTTGACCTTCAGCTCAGGGATGCGCTTTGGGTTCTTCTCGCTGATGGCGACCATGACCACGTTGCCACTGGCGATGAGGTCAGTCTGCTTGGCCAGATAGGCCGCGATGGTGGAGTTGTTGTCCTCAAAACGTTTGATTGTGGCTTCCTTCGGGGCGACGGCTGTTAGCTCGATGTCCTCGATGGCGCCGCGGGTCACGCTGATGGTTTTACCTTTCAGGTCGTCCACGCTTTTGATTGCAGCTTCGGGCGGACCAAATACGGCGAGGTAAAAGGGGGCGTAGGCGCGCGAAAAATCGATGACCTTTTCGCGGTCCGGGTTCTTGCCCAGGCTGGAAATCACCAGATCAACCTTGCCGGTGGTGAGGTACGGAATGCGATTGGTGCTGTTGACCGGCGTCAGCTCCAGTTTGACTTTCAGCTGGTCGGCGATGAGTTGCGCCGTATCGATGTCCAGACCTCGCGGTTTCATGTCAGGTCCCACCGAGCCGAACGGCGGGAAATCCTGTGGCACAGCGACTTTCAGGGTGCCGCGGGTGGTTACATCATCCAGACCATTCGCATGAGCGGGGGCCTGGCCGAGCATCAGGCTGGCAAACAAGGCGGCGAGCAGGGCGCTGTAACGCTTGGTCATATGATGTCTCCGATCAATCAATGTGCAGGCGAAGCCCGGGTGAGTCCGAGCTCCAGTGCACAGCCCATGCCAGCGGTTCGCTCATCACCGTGGAATGCGGCGTCAAGGCGTGATCCGGTCTAACTGGTCTGAACAGTACGCCTCGATGGCCGCCCCCCTTTGGCGCGCTCGCAATGCCCGGCGCCCCTCGCTTGGGCGTGACTTGCGGGATGAGTGCGATGGCGCTACAAGGGTTTTTTCCTACGGTTTACGCTGACTGATCGCCATGCATCCAAGCCCTGTAGCAGTGCCTGAAGCCGCCTTCATGGCGATCCGAAAATTGATCGCCGAGCAGGGCTATGGTCCCGGCGATAGCCTGCCGTCGCAGCGAGATCTGGCAATCCGTCTGGGCGTCAGTCGCGCCTCATTGCGTGAGGCGTTGTCATCGCTGAGCGCGTTGGGTCTGATCAGTGTGCAGCCCGGCAAAGGGGTCTTCGTGCAGGCGGTTCGCGAGCCACAAAGGAGCACGGGTGGATTCTCATGGCCATATGCAGCGCAGGCCTCGCCGACTGAGACCTTTCAGCTGCGTTATGCGCTTGAGGGCTTTGCGGCAGGCCTGGCTGCGGTAACGCTAACCGCCGACGAGCGCGATGTGCTGGAAGACAATGTCGAATCCATGCGCCTTGAACTCAAGGCTGGAGATTTTGACAGTGCGGCCCGGCTGGATTTTGATTTCCATCGGCGCATCCTGGTCGCGAGTGGAAATCAGGCCATTCTGGGCATCGTTACCCGCAGCGCCGATATCTTTCTGGAGAGCCAGAAGCTGCCCTTCATCCGCGCGGGCAGGGCGATGGAAACCTGGCAAGAGCATCGCAAGATTCTCCGGGCGCTGGCGAGAAACGCCTCTGGCCCGGCACAGAAAGCCATGCAGGAGCATATCCGAGGCGCGGCGTTGCGCACCGGCATTGTGTTCGTCGCACCGACTGCATAACCCGGTGCAATTAAGGCGGTAATGCCGAGTCATAGCTAGAGACAATGAGCCTCGTCTTCCTGTCACCGCGTGACACAGTTATGATGGCCCACGTTTTTTTGCCTATGACCTCGGAGAAATCTCATGAGTAACGACCTGATCAAACACGTCAGCGACGCGAGCTTCGACGCCGATGTCCTGAAGGCTACCGGCCCGGTACTGGTGGATTACTGGGCTGAATGGTGTGGCCCGTGCAAGATGATTGCGCCGGTTCTGGATGACCTCGCTACCCACTACGATGGCAAGCTGACCATCGCTAAACTGAACATCGACGAAAACCAGGAAACCCCCGCCAAGCACGGCGTCCGTGGTATCCCGACCCTGATGCTGTTCAAGAACGGTGAAGTCGCCGCGACCAAGGTTGGCGCACTGTCCAAGTCTCAGTTGCAAGCGTTCCTCGACGCCAACATCTGATGACGATATAGCCCCGCAAATCGCGGGGTTTTTTTCAGGCGTCGTACTAGACGCTCGGAAAATCAAGTGGTACATTCGGCCCCGCAACGGCTTCTCCGTTGCCCCCTGCTAGCCGTCGCCGACGCTCTCCTTTCGATTTGCACGCGATCCTGTCGCCTTCTCTGCGGCGCGGCCTCATTAAGCCAAAAGCTTAATTTCCCCCTCCATACATGATTACGTCATTCCTATATGAACCTGACTGAACTCAAGCAAAAGCCTATTACCGATCTGCTCGAAATGGCCGAACAGATGGGCATAGAAAATATGGCCCGTTCGCGCAAGCAGGACGTAATTTTCTCCCTGCTGAAGAAGCACGCGAAAAGCGGCGAGGAAATCTCGGGTGACGGCGTGCTGGAGATCCTCCAGGATGGCTTCGGCTTCCTTCGTTCTGCAGACGCCTCCTACCTCGCCGGCCCTGACGATATTTACGTCTCGCCCAGCCAGATCCGCCGATTCAACCTTCGCACGGGCGACACCATTGTCGGCAAGATCCGTCCACCGAAGGAAGGCGAGCGTTACTTCGCACTGCTCAAGGTCGACACCATTAACTTCGACCGTCCAGAAAACGCGAAGAACAAGATTCTGTTTGAAAACCTGACACCGCTGTTCCCGACCATTCGCATGAAGATGGAAGCCGGTAACGGTTCCACCGAAGACCTTACCGGTCGCGTGATCGATCTGTGTGCTCCGATCGGCAAAGGCCAGCGTGGCCTGATCGTTGCTCCGCCCAAAGCGGGCAAGACCATCATGCTGCAGAACATCGCGTCGAACATCACCCGCAACAATCCCGAAGTCCATCTGATCGTTCTGCTGATCGATGAGCGTCCGGAAGAAGTGACCGAAATGCAGCGCACCGTGCGCGGCGAAGTGGTCGCCTCCACCTTTGACGAGCCACCCACCCGTCACGTGCAGGTCGCCGAAATGGTGATCGAAAAGGCCAAGCGCCTGGTTGAGCACAAAAAAGACGTGGTCATCCTTCTCGATTCTATTACCCGCCTGGCTCGTGCCTACAACACCGTCATTCCAAGCTCCGGCAAGGTCCTGACCGGTGGTGTCGACGCTCACGCCCTCGAGAAGCCAAAGCGTTTCTTCGGTGCGGCTCGAAACATCGAAGAGGGCGGCTCGCTGACTATCATCGCCACCGCGCTGGTTGAAACCGGCTCGAAGATGGACGAAGTGATCTACGAGGAATTCAAAGGCACCGGCAACATGGAGCTGCCTCTGGATCGCAAGATCGCCGAGAAGCGCGTCTTCCCGGCCATCAACATCAACCGCTCCGGCACGCGCCGCGAAGAGTTGCTGACCGCCGATGACGAGCTGCAGCGCATGTGGATTTTGCGCAAGCTGCTGCATCCCATGGATGAAGTCGCTGCCATCGAATTCTTGATCGACAAGCTGAAACAGACCAAGACCAACGATGAGTTCTTCCTGTCGATGAAGCGCAAGTAACACCTGCGTTTGTCCAAGAAAGGGCGCCTTGAAAAAGGCGCCTTTTTTTTGCGCCACAATCCGTGCGAATGATTTGTATCTGGATTGGTACGTGGGCTGCTGTAAACTGTCGCGCGTCTACATGCACAGGCCTGGCGTGGCAGGCATCAGGGCGGTCCTTGGCCAACAAGCAGTTGATCGGACACGTTCTTGGAAGCGTCTTGTGTCTGGCTGGAGGTGTTGCGTCGAGCCGGGATATGAGCCCCTGTGGATAGAATCGGATCTCTCTCAAGCAGTAAGGGACGTTATGCACACTTTCGGCAGCCGCCGTGACATTGACGGATTGCGGGCGCTGGCCGTTATTCCGGTTGTACTCTTTCATTTCGGTATCAGCCCGTTCAGCGGCGGCTTCGTCGGTGTTGATGTCTTTTTCGTTATTTCCGGCTTTCTGATCACCGGAATTCTCTATCGCGAGATCAATGCTGGGCGCTTCAGTTTCGTAGATTTTTGGGCGAGGCGGGCACGGCGTATTCTGCCGGCGCTGAGCGTAGTATTGCTTGCGACTTTGGCACTGGGTTGGCTGCTGTTTACCGACAAGGATTTCTCCGAGCTTGGTAGAACGGTCCGTTATCAATCACTGTTCATATCAAATATCTTATTCATGCGTGAGGACGGTTACTTTCAGCCAGCCTCAGAGCTAAAGCCGCTTCTCCATACATGGTCGCTCGCCGTAGAGGAGCAGTATTACGTCTTCTTCCCGCTATTGATGGTGCTATTAGTGCGCCATGTTCGCCATTGGCGCTGGATGCTACTTGCACTTTTGTTTGTCTCTTTTGGACTGAATATCCTCTGTATTGAACGCAAGCCTGATTTTGTGTTCTTTTCCCTCCCATCGCGTGCCTGGGAGTTGTTATGCGGAGCGATGCTCGCTGTTCTTCCAGTGTCCAGAGCCCCGAAACCCTGGGTTCGCCAGGCCACAGCCATCGCTGGATTGATTGCGGTGCTCTTCGCTGTTTTTACCTTTGACAGAACTACAGCATTCCCGGGCTGGGCCGCGGTGGTCCCCGTCCTCGGCGCAGCAGCGCTAATATGGTCCGGTGCCCAGGGCACGACATGGGTCGGCCGTTTGCTTAGTGTGCGGACATTGGTATGGACAGGCCTGCTGTCCTACTCTCTCTATCTCTGGCACTGGCCGGTTTACGTATATGCCAACGCAATTTCAAGCGATGGTATTCAGCCCTTGGAGGCTGCTGGATGGATCCTGTTGTCCTTGGGCATCGCATGGTTGAGCTGGCGTTTTGTAGAACTCCCGTTTCGCGAGAAGCAACTGCTTGGTGGGTCAAAGTCCGTCCTTGTGGCTGGTTTGATCGCGATAGGAGCGTTCGCTTTGTTGGGTAGTTTAGTGCGCTCTGCAGATGGCTTTCCCCAGCGCATGACGGGTAAGGAGCTTGCCTTCGCGAAAGCCCGAACATGGCGAGCTGGTCAACTCGATTGCATGTACGTTTCGTCCGACAAAACCCTGGACCGTGCATGTCTGATAGGTGAGAAACCCGATGTCATACCCCGCCTGATGGTTTGGGGCGACAGTCATTCTGCAGCGCTCATGCCCGCGTTAAAGATTGCCTCCGGCGAAGTCGGACAACCAGTGTGGCTCTACAGCATGAGCGGCTGTCCTCCGATACTTAGCGATGATCCTCGCCAACGGTGCAGGGATTTCAATGACCGCACGATGCAGCAGGTCCGACGCCTGGGTATCAAGGACGTTCTGCTTGCCTCCAATTGGACGCTCTATGTTTATGGTCGCGAAGACGGTGACAAAAAGGTGCTGCTCAACCAGCACGATGATCAAGCGCAGGCAGAGGCGCGAATGGAGCGCGCCTTGCGGGCGCGTGTTGTTCAGATAAGGGAGGCTGGCGCCCAAGTTTGGCTGTTCAAAGAGGTGCCGCAGCAACAAAAGGGCTCCGTCAGTCGACTAACAAGTCTGGAGCGGATCGGCCGCTCGACCAGCGGCCTGGGTCGTCCGGCGGCTGATTACCTTGCACGGGAGAGCTTTCTCAACAAGCTCTTCGATTCCATGAGCGAGGCCGATTCTGGCGTCCATGTGATCGATCCTTATCCGATGATGTGTGAGGGTGGTATTTGTCATGTCGAGATCGATGGTCAATCTCAATATAAGGATGACGGACATTTATCCGACGCTGGCGGCGCCCGGTTAAGCCCGCTGTTCATCCCGATGCTGCGCAGCAGAGCGGAAAATTGATCAAGCTGTACGTCGATCAAGATGTTTCGCGGTCAGAGCAGGTAGGATGTGCATCTATTTAATGAGTGGCCGGGTCGATGAAATTCAAGGATTTACGGGATTTCGTGCAGCAGCTTGAGCAGCGCGGAGAGTTGAAACGCATTCAGGTACCCATTTCCCCAGTGCTGGAAATGACCGAAATCTGCGACCGGACCCTGCGTAGCAAGGGCCCGGCACTGCTGTTCGAAAAACCTACAGGTTTCGATATCCCGGTGCTCGGCAATCTGTTCGGCACGCCTGAACGGGTGGCGATGGGCATGGGCGCCGAATCGGTTTCAGAGCTGCGCGAGATCGGCAAGCTCCTGGCGTTTTTGAAAGAGCCTGAACCCCCAAAGGGCTTGAAGGACGCCTGGTCCAAGTTGCCTATCTTCAGAAAAGTCATCGCCATGGCGCCCAAGGTCGTAAAGGATGCGCCTTGTCAGGAGATCGTGATCGAGGGCGACGATGTGGACCTTGGCATGCTGCCGGTGCAGACCTGTTGGCCGGGCGACGTAGGTCCGCTGATCACCTGGGGCCTGACGGTCACGCGCGGGCCTAACAAGGAACGGCAGAATCTCGGCATCTATCGCCAGCAGGTGATCGGCCGCAACAAGGTGATCATGCGTTGGCTCAGCCATCGCGGTGGTGCGCTGGATTTCAAGGAATGGTGCGATAAGCACCCGGGCGAGCCGTTTCCTGTCTCTGTGGCACTGGGCGCTGATCCGGCAACCATTCTCGGGGCGGTGACACCTGTACCTGACAGCCTGTCTGAATACGCATTCGCCGGTCTGCTGCGAGGCAATCGCACCGAGTTGATCAAATGCCGTGGCAATAACCTGCAAGTCCCGGCCAGCGCGGAAATTGTGCTGGAGGGTGTGATTCATCCCGGCGAGATGGCGGATGAGGGGCCGTACGGCGACCACACCGGCTATTACAACGAGGTCGACAGCTTTCCGGTCTTCACGGTCGAGCGCATCACACACCGCATCAAGCCGATCTATCACAGCACTTACACCGGCCGGCCGCCTGACGAGCCTGCCATTCTGGGCGTTGCGCTGAACGAAGTGTTCGTGCCGATCCTGCAAAAGCAGTTTCCGGAGATTGTCGACTTCTACCTGCCGCCGGAAGGATGTTCGTACCGCATGGCGGTGGTGACGATCAAAAAGCAGTACCCCGGCCATGCCAAGCGCGTGATGCTGGGCGTTTGGTCGTTTCTGCGACAGTTCATGTACACCAAGTTCGTTATCGTCACTGACGACGACATCAATGCCCGTGACTGGAACGACGTCATCTGGGCGATCACCACGCGCATGGACCCCAAGCGCGATACGGTGATGATCGACAATACGCCAATCGACTATCTCGACTTCGCCTCGCCGGTCTCTGGGCTGGGCTCGAAGATGGGGCTCGACGCCACCCATAAATGGCCTGGCGAAACCACCCGTGAATGGGGTCGTGCCATCGTCAAGGATGAAGCAGTGACCCGCCGGATCGATGAACTCTGGACACAGCTGGGAATTGATTGATGCGTGTAACCTTGCAGCCATCGGGCGCAGTCATTGAAACATTGCCAGGTGAGCGGATTCTCGACGCCGCCCAACGTCTGGGCTACGAATGTCCCCAGAGCTGCCGCAATGGCAACTGCCATATCTGCTCAGCGCTGCTGGTTGAAGGCAGCGTCGAGCAGGCCGGAGAGCTTCGCAGCCATGGCGAAATCTTTACCTGCCTTGCAGTGCCTCAGGAAGACTGCGTGGTGCTGTGGGACAGTGTGTTGCCGCTCGGCGAGTTGCCGGTGCGCAAGTACGCATGTCAGGTCAGCGAATGTGTCGAGGTGGGCGGTGATGTCTGGCGGGTGATGCTTCGCGCACCTGCGGGCAAGCCGCCGCGCTATCACGCGGGTCAGTACCTGATGATCAATCGGGACGACGGTGAAAAGTCAGCCTTCTCCATGGCTTCTGCGCCGGAAAGCGGGCGAGATCTGGAAATTCATGTGCTGGCCCGTGAGGCGAGTGCGCAAAATCTGATCAAGCAGCTGCAGCGTGATGGCATGGCGCACGTCGAGTTGCCTTTCGGTGATACCCACTTGGGCGAGTTGCCGGACGGCCCGCTGGTTCTGATCGCAGCAGGCACCGGCATGGGGCAGATGCACAGCCTCATCGAACATTGCCGCTCGAAGGGCTTTGCGCACCCGGTACATGTGTATTGGGGAATGCGCCGTCCGGAAGATTTTTACCAGCTCAAGCATTGGGATGAATGGCAGACGCTGCCTAACCTTTTTCTGCACAAAATCGTCAGCGATCTGTGCGGTTGGGAAGGTCGCTGCGGAATGCTGCATGAGGCGGTCTGCGAGGACTTCAGCGATTTGAAGTCGCTTCATGTCTACGCCAGCGGCTCTCCGGCCATGGTCTATTCGACGCTGGACGCGCTTGTGCTCGCGGGAATGGATGCGCACCAGATGCGGGCGGATGTCTTCGCCTACGCGCCGAGGCCTTAAGTCTTATAGCAGAAAGTGGACAGAGGATTGCATGCCTGTTTGTCAGATAGCGGTTTCTCTGACGTGACCAGCACGTCAGGGACCGAGTCTCATGGTCACATGCCTGCAATGCCGTCTGATTGTTCATTCGTTGTTGCCAGACCCGTTTCATAAGTGTTCAGCGTTGCACTGGCGTCAGTCTTGCCAGTGGGGGGAACCAGATGGGGAATCAAATCAATATCCTGGCCGAGGCCGTCCACGACGGCTTGGGGTTGGCCTACCCGCCAGTTATCGACCTTGGGCCGAAACTGACTCGCGAACAGCTCCTCGCTTCCATCCATGCCACGATGAGCCGCCACCAGGGCGGACCGATCTGGCTGTTCGCATATGGATCTTTGATTTGGCGACCTGAGTGCAACGCTGTGGAACGCCAACGAGGCCGAGTACATGGCTATCATCGCGGGCTTTATCTCTGGTCCCATGAGCATCGCGGCACACCCGAGCAACCTGGGCTGGTATTCGGTTTGGACCGTGGCGGCTCCTGCAGTGGCTTCGCGTACCGTTTGCCTGAAGAGGACATTGACGAGTCACTGCTCGCCCTGTGGCAGAGAGAAATGCCATTCCCTTCCTATCGTCCGCACTGGCTCAATTGCCGGCTAGAAGACGGCACTAAGGTGCAGGCGTTGGGATTCGTACTGGAGCGTCACTTGCCCAGTTATGCGGGGAATCTGCCCGACAGTGTACTCACCCAAGTCCTGGCCAGCGCCAGCGGGCGATACGGCAGCACGTGGGACTACGTCGAGCAGACCATCCGTGCATTGCGCACACATGCCATGCCTGACTTGAGCCTGGAGGCACGATTCAAACGGTGCAGGCCGGCGTTGCTGGCTGTCTAGCCGTTTGGGATCGCTGTAGGAAGGCGCTTGCCCGCGGTGCGATTTCATTAACGCCACCTTGTCAGCTGGCCCATCGCATCGCGGGCAAACGCGCCCCTGTGCTTCACCCGCCAGCGCTACTTACGCGCGTTCTTCCCGTGACTGACTGGCTACCTGCTTGTGCCACAGCGTTGGCGCAAGAAACAGCATCGCCAGAATGCACGCGCCGACCAGCAGCACGAAACCGCCGTCCCATCCAAAATGGTCAACGGTGTAACCCATTAGCGCACTGGCCGCGACAGAGCCTCCGAGATAGCCAAACAGCCCCGTGAAGCCGGCCGCTGTACCTGCCGCTTTTTTAGGTGCCAGCTCAAGCGCCTGCAAGCCGACCAGCATGACCGGGCCGTAGATCAAGAAGCCGATCGAGACCAGCGCAATCATGTCGACGGTGGGATTACCTGGCGGGTTGAGCCAGTAAACCACTGTCGCGACGGTCACCAGCGCCATGAACACGATGCCCGTCAGGCCACGGTTGCCACGAAAGACCTTGTCCGACATCCAGCCGCACAGGAGCGTGCCCGGGATCCCCGCCCACTCGTAGAAGAAGTACGCCCAGGATGTCTTGTCGACGTCAAAGTGCTTGGCCTCCTTCAGATAGGTAGGCGCCCAGTCCAGTACGCCGTAACGCAGCAGGTACACAAAGACGTTGGCAAGTGCGATGTACCAAAGCATCTTGTTGCGCAGTACGTATTTGACGAAGATTTCCTTGGCGGTGAATTCTTCCTCATGGCTCGCATCGTAGCCTTCGGGGTAGTCGTTCTTGTATTCCTCGATCGGCGGCAAACCGACGGACTGCGGCGTGTCGCGCATGGTGATGAAGGCGAACAGCGCGACGAACAGGGCAACGGCAGCGGGTACATAAAAAGCCGCGTGCCAGTCGTTGGTCCAGCCCAGCCCGAGCAGGAACAGCGGACCGATCAGACCGCCGCCGACGTTGTGCGCCACGTTCCACACCGAGACCACGCCGCCGCGTTCCTTCTGCGACCACCAGTGCACCATCGTGCGCCCACTCGGCGGCCAGCCCATGCCCTGGGCCCAGCCATTGATGAACAGCAGAATGAACATGATCGTCACGCTGGACGTCGCCCAAGGTGCAAAACCGAAAACGAACATCACCAGCGCGGAAATAACCAGGCCGAACGGCAGGAAATAGCGCGGATTAGAGCGGTCCGACACCAGCCCCATCAGAAACTTCGACAAGCCGTACGCAATAGCGATGGCGGAGATGGCCACCCCGAGCTGGCCGCGGCTGTAGCCCTCATCGATGAGGTAAGGCATGGCCAGAGAAAAGTTTTTGCGCAGCAGGTAGTAGCCGGCGTAGCCAAAGAAGATACCTGCGAAAATCTGCCAGCGCAGGCGACGGTAAGTTTTGTCGACGTGCTCCTCAGGCAGTGGAGCCTGATGCGCGGCGGGTCTGAAAAAGGCAAACATCGGAACACCCCTTTTTTTATATTGTTATGCGAAACCGAATATTACATTTTCGTTACAGAAAACAGGAAGGCTTCTCATCGGATAAAAAGCAGTAAATTCGGGGGCGGGGCGAATTCCTTTGCGAACATCTACGTCTTGAGAAGTGCCTTGCCGGTGGGTTTGAGCAGTTGGGAGAGGTAAAAGTGGCCGCGTGTGCTCAGCACCCAGAAGTAGCTGGCCATTATCAACGCATAGGGGAATGATCAGGCTGGGTCAGCGTCAGAAGGTTTTCTACGCAGAAACGGGTGCTCAATACACCAGTACGTCGCGACACTCAGGCTGCTGGTCAACAGAATGATCAGCGGCAGATAGAGCAGGTAACTAACGGTATCGGATGACGCGAAGTCGTAGACATTCAGCAGGCTGAACAGGCTGTAAATGACAATGCCGTGCAGCAGGTAAATGCTGAAGCTGGCTTCGCCCAGGATCTTCAACCCCCGAACCTCCAGCACACCATGCAGGCTGTTACCCAATACGAACAGCGCGAATGGAATGCCAAGGATCAGCATCTGCAGCGTCGAGTACGATTTGAGCTTCATGCAGATCAGCAAGATTGCGATGGCGGTCAACGTACACCGCACACCCTTGAAGTCGATTCGCCATTGACGCATCCGCTCTTCAAAAACCGCAACGGCAATGCCGACGGCAAACAATTTGATGAATCGGTTATGAAAGTGGTGGTGGTATTCGCCCCAAAGACAGGCCAGTGTTATCAGCGCCACGGCCACTGCCAGTCCCGGAAGCCTGCGGCGAAGCAGGCAATACAGCACCGGCAGCGACAGATAAAACACCGCCTCATACAGCAGAGTCCATTGCACCGAGGCGTTGACTCGGACGGTTTCGGGGAAGCCATTGATGGGGCTGCCAATAAGAATCACCCAGCGGCCCAGCGCTTTGAGCGTCTCCATGATGGGTGCGCTGACGCCCGCAGATTGATACAACGCGATGGCTGTGATCAATGCGACGCTGAAGAGATACATCGGTAAGATCCGCCGCACCCTTGAAGACAGAATCTGCCGCCATTTGGGCTCGCTTCGGTAGACCTTCGCAGTAAACAGATAACCCGTGATCATGAAAAACAACGACACCGGAACTGTGCCCATGTTGTTGAGCACGCGGCTGTCGGTGGTTTCCCAGACCCCGTTGACGTGCCAGTAATAACTGACGATGAAATGGTGGACGATTACGGCAGTCGCCAGCACGCCACGCAGCCCGTCCAGCGACGAGACGCGATGAAGGGCATCCCGGGAAAGGATCGGCAGGCGTTGGGTCGCAAGGCAAAACAGCGTTATCGACAACATATACAGCGTTATCAGGATCAGGGTTACGGTCATCGACACTTCGTCCACGGCTTTTGTATTGAGGTCGATACTGAGCAGGTAGAGGCCCGCTGAGAGCCGGTGACGTCACGCGCAAACGCGCTGAAGAGGTAATGCGTACGCTAAGTCACGTCGGCATGTATCGGCGGTGAAATATACGGAAGCCGACACGCTTCGTCGCGCGCTGTTTCACCTGGCGGTGAGTTTAGGAGCCGTCCTACGCGACGCCCGGAACCATGGGCTGTTGCCACCAACATCTGGCCAAGAAGGACCGGTGGCGTTTTGTATGTTTGGCTCGTGGGGTGCTGTCGCAGCTCCCACAAGCAGGTCCACGTTATCAAATGCCAGCCCATCATTTGTCGACAGGTCTGGCTACTGTGATGTTCTATCTAACCCCAACCACCACCTTGCCCACCGCCTTGCGCTGCGCCAGCGAATCAATCGCTTCACCCGCCTGTTCAAGCGGATAAACCTTCGACACCAAAGGCTTCAACTTGCCCTCGCCGTACCAGGCGAACAGCTGCTGAAAATTCGCTGCATTGTCTTGTGGCTGGCGCTGTGCGAACGAGCCCCAGAACACGCCCACCACCGAAGCGCCTTTCAATAGCGCTAGATTGACTGGCAGTTCGGGAATGCGCCCGCTGGCGAAGCCAACGACCAACAGTCGACCGTTCCAGGCAATGCCGCGCACGGCTTGATCGAAGAGATCACCGCCGACGGGGTCATAAATCACATCGATGCCGTTACCGTTGGTGAGCCGCTTGAGCTCGTCCTTCAGATTGCTTTCGCTGTAGTTGATCAGTTCGTCCGCGCCTGCGTTCTTGGCAACCGCGAGCTTCTCTGCGCTGCTGGCGGCGGCGATCACGCGAGCACCCATGGCTTTGCCAATCTCGACAGCGGCAAGGCCGACGCCCCCGGAAGCGCCGAGCACCAGGAGGGTTTCGCCAGCCTGCAGATTGGCGCGCTGCTTGAGGGCATGCATGGATGTTCCGTAGGTCATGCTGAATGCGGCGGCGGTAGTGAAGTCCATCGTCTCGGGAATTGGCAGCACGTTGTACCCGGCAACCGCGATCTGCTCTGCAAAGCTACCCCAGCCTGTCAACGCCATCACCCGGTCGCCAACGCGTACATGGCTGACTTTTTCCCCAACTGCCGTCACGATGCCGGCAGCCTCTCCTCCCGGAGAGAAAGGAAATGGCGGTTTGAACTGGTACTTGCCCTCAATGATGAGCGTGTCCGGGAAGTTGACGCCGGCGGCGTGCACGTCCAGAAGAATCTCGTTTTTCTTCGGCTGCGGGCTGGGGATATCTTCCAGTACCAGATCTGCTGCGGGACCGAAGGCTTTACAGAGCACGGCTTTCATCGAGGGCTATTCCTTTTTCGGTGATGGCCGATAAGTACAGGTAGCGAGGTTGTGGGGTCAATGAGCATGCCCCGGCCTGATAGGTCTGCATAAGCTTGAACAAGCCATGCGGCGAAACGGATTGAGGAGTGGACTGTGAAAGCGTGGATTCTGATGTTGATGGCCTTGTCGATGCCTGTTGTGGCGCTGGCCGAAGAGGGTGGCGAGAAGGAGGACCCGAACAAGGTGTCCTATGTGGCACTGACGCCACCTTTCGTAGGTAACTACGCATTGGATGGCAACCCAAAATTGCATGTCTATAAAGCCGACGTTGCGCTGCGCGTGACGGGCGCTGAGGCTCAGAAGCTGGTGAAGCAGAACGAGCCGCTGATTCGTAACCAACTGGTTGCGCTGTTCACTCAGCAGACCGTCGACAGCATGGGCAACGTCGACGCCAAAGAGAAGCTGCGTCAGGAAGCGCTGAAGCAGACTCAACAGGTGCTGACTCAGGAGACTGGCAAGCCTGTGGTGGATGATCTGCTGTTCAACAACTTTATCGCGCAGTAATCCGGGTCTTCAGAGCACGGTGTTTCAAGCTCGCTGCAACCCGAGCACGGCGCTCCATTGCTCGGGTGTGACCGGCATCACCGACAAACGGCTGCCTTTTTGCACCAGTGGCAGCTGCTCCAGCGCGGCTTGTTGTTTCAGGAATCCAAGGCCCAGGATTTTCGGAAAGGCTTCAATGAACGCCACATCCAGAGCGCTCCAGGGATTTTTGGGCTCCGTGGCTTTTGCGTCGAAGTAAGCGCTTTTTTCGTCCAGCGCAGTGGGATCGGGATACGCAGTGTTGACGATCTCGCCGATGCCTGCGATGCCTGGCTCAGGGCAGCTGGAGTGGTAAAAGAAGAATTGGTCACCTACCGTCATTTCGCGCAGGAAATTACGGGCTTGATAGTTGCGCACCCCGTCCCAACGGGTCTGGCCGAGTTTTTTCAGGTCGTGGATCGAGAGCTCGTCGGGCTCGGATTTCATCAGCCAGTAGGCCATCTTTGAGGTTCCTGAGAAGGGTTGGGAAAGTTGTCCTACGCTTTGATGACAAACCGACAGTCGGCTGGCGCCAGTATTTGCGTGTTGCGTCATGTTGCCGCAGAATGCCGGCATTTTAAGGGCTGCACTGTCTGGCAGCCTTATTCAAACGTTATCGATGTCAGATTCTGATTCGTTACAAAGGGGCGATAAATGCGACGCAAGCCGGATGTACTGTGGGTTTTGGCTATTTTGTTCGGCTTGGGCATCGTCACCACGGGGTACGCGCAAAGCTTATGGGCCGCCAAAGCTGACGCGCCGGTCGAAATCACCCAGCAGCAACAGCCGCTTCGTCGCTGAGCCATTTCGTTTGCGCGCGTCTGTCATCTCTGAGGGATGCGCGCTTACAGACTAAAAATCCGCTTTACGCCAGATACCATCGCTTGTCTGTCACCGTTCCATTCAACGGAACATCCCAACTGGCAACCGCCAGCTTCCCGGTTTTCTGACACTCGTGGGCCATGCCCAGCAGCATCGGCTTGCGCCACGCTTTGCGGCGCGCCAGATACGCCAGGCTGCGGTCGTAGAAACCGCCTCCCATGCCAAGCCGTCCTCCGTCGACATCGAAGCCCACCAACGGCATCAGGACCAGGTCCAGCGCCCAGATTTTGCGCTGTGACCTGGGATTGATACGCGGCTCGGGGATTCGGAACCGGTTCGGCTTGAACTTCTCGCCACGCCGCACGCGCTGAAACACCATTTTCGTCCGTGGCCAGGCGCTGAGTACCGGCAAATACGTGGTCTTGCCGCGCTTCTGTGCTTCGCGCAGCAGCAGGCGAGGATCGATTTCACCGTCCATCGGAAGGTACAGGGAAACATGGCGGGCACGGCGAAAAAGCGGGTTTTGCGCGAGTTGTCGGTACAACGCCTGCGCCGCCCGTCGCTGTTCTGCGCGGCTGAGCGCGCGGCGATTTTGTCGCAGCAGACGGCGTAATTGTGGTCGGGAAAGGTTTGAAGGGTCTGGGAGGGAAGCGGCGCCGGAGGAGGGCATGCTGGCGGGTCCATCAGGCTTTGAAGGGTGATGTCGTGTAATCAGAAAGATTCACGATGACCACCGCCAGACGGGGCGTCTGGCGATGGGTACTGGATTCGAGACTCCCCGACGAACCGCTGTCGGTGTAGCCCTTGAACCCGAAAGTTCAAGGTGGAGATTGCAGGAGGTTTTAAGGCTTTCCGTCGAGCGGACATGCACACCAACCCCAACGTGCAACCCCCGTGGTTGTGCGTATCGGCTCAGGGACATGACCGACTGGCAAGCACTCCAGGGAGCGGTCGCAAGTATACCGAATCATGTCCAAACAATCAGCCTTGCGCTTTATCCGAATCCGTGGCAAGGACCAGATCCACACGATCCAGCAAGTCGCGAACCTGTTCGCGGGTCGACCCATCTGCGGCCACCTGAACTGGCGGCACTTCCTGCTTGTGCAAAAGATCGTGGGTAATGTTCAGTGCGGCCATCACCGCGATACGGTCGGCGCCGATGACTTTGCCGCTGCTGCGAATTTCGCGCATCTTGCCGTCCAGATAGCGTGCAGCGCTCACCAGATTGGTGCGCTCCTCCTGGGGGCAGATGATTGAGTATTCTTTGTCGAGGATTTGCACGGTGATGCTGTTGCCATTACTCATGAGTCTTGCTCCAGGGCCTTGAGGCGCGAAATCATGGACTCGACCTTTTGCCGGGCGATTTCGTTTTTTTCAATGAGTTGAGCGCGTTCCTCGCGCCAGGATTTTTCCTGAGCTAATAGGAGTCCGTTTTGACTTTTTAGTTGCTCGACACGATTGATCAATAGCTCCAGTCGGGCCATCAGCGCTTGCAGGTCGTTGTCTTCCATTGTTTTCCACTGATTATTTTCTGATGAGTGGCGCAGGCGCTGGCGTCTGGATTCGCCCCGGACATCGCCTGATAGCTTGGGCGCGTCTGCCGGTGCTACGATACAAGGCCTTCATTCTAGACATTGCGCCGCTTGGCGCCTAGTTGCCCATGCCTATTCAGAATTCCCCGTACAACGGCTTCGCCGCGCTGCTCACCAGCAGCGGTCATCACGTTTCTCCCGCCGAATTGCAAGGCCTGTTGCTGGGGCGCAGTTGTGCCGGCGCAGGCTTCGATGCAGACGAGTGGGTCGCCGACGCTTTGCTGCTGCTGGAAACAGAGCCTGAGGGCAATGTCCGCCAGGCCCTGATCGGTCTCCAGGAAATGGTAAAAAACGAACTCACCGGTGACGACATGACTGTCGTGCTGCTACTGCCCGGTGACGACGAACCTCTGGCTAACCGCGTCGTGGCCATGGCCCAGTGGTGCCAGGGCTTCCTCAACGGTTTTGCACGCGTCGGTGGCCAGCCGCTGAGCGCAGAGGCCGCCGAGGTGCTTCAGGATCTGGCAGCCATCGCGCAGATCCAGGACGCCCTTGAAGAGTCGGAAGACGGCGAGAGCGACTACATGGAAGTGATGGAATACCTGCGCATCGCGCCGTTGTTGCTGTTCACCGAGTTCAACAAAAAGGCTGAAGCCGAAGCCAAGCCGTCTTTGCACTGACTGCGCGTCATCGTCGCTTCGGTCAGCCTGGCGTTGCGCGTCGTTGACCGAAGCGCTCACCCTGGAGAACCGCACTTGCCCATGATTCGTGTCCCGAAAGCCGAATATGCCCGGCGCCGCAAGGCGTTGATGGAGCAGATGGAGCCCAACAGCATCGCTATTCTGCCTGCTGCGGCGGTGGCCATTCGTAATCGGGACGTGGAGCATGTGTACCGGCAGGACAGCGATTTTCAGTACCTGAGCGGCTTCCCCGAGCCCGAAGCGGTAATCGTGTTGATCCCCGGCCGTGAGTACGGTGAGTACGTTCTGTTCTGCCGCGAGCGCAACCCCGAGCGTGAGCTGTGGGACGGCCTTAGGGCAGGGCAAGACGGCGCAACGCGGGACTACGGCGCCGACGATGCCTTTCCCATTACCGACATAGACGACATCTTGCCGGGCCTCATTGAGGGCCGTGATCGGGTCTATTCGTCCATGGGGAGCAATCCCGAGTTTGACCGGCACGTCATGGAGTGGATCAACGTCATTCGCTCCAAGGCGCACTTGGGCGCGCAGCCGCCAAAAGAGTTCGTTGCGCTTGATCACCTGCTTCACGACATGCGCCTGTACAAGTCAGCTGCCGAAGTGAAGGTCATGCGCGAGGCAGCGCAAATCTCTGCACGAGCGCACGTGCGGGCCATGCAGGCCAGCCGCGCCGGGCTCTATGAGTTCAGTCTTGAAGCGGAGCTTGATTACGAGTTCCGCAAGGGCGGGGCGAAGATGCCGGCTTATGGCTCCATCGTCGCCTCCGGGCGCAACGCGTGCGTCCTGCACTACCAGGAAAACGACGCGCCGCTCAAAGACGGCGACCTGGTGCTGATCGATGCGGGCTGCGAGATCGACTGCTACGCCAGCGACATCACACGCACGTTCCCGGTCAGCGGCAAGTTCACCGACGAACAAAAGGCGATTTACGAAGTGGTGCTGAGGTCGCAGGAAGCCGCTTTTGCTGCCATCAAGCCCGGTAATCACTGGAATCAGGCGCACGAGGCCACCGTCCGGGTAATTACCGAAGGGCTGGTGGATCTCGGGCTGCTGCGGGGATCTGTGGATGAACTGATTGCCGCCGAAGCGTACAAAGCTTTCTACATGCACCGTGCCGGGCACTGGCTGGGCATGGATGTACACGACGTGGGTGAATATCGGGTCGGCGGCGAGTGGCGCGTGCTGGAACCTGGCATGGCGCTGACGGTGGAGCCCGGCATTTACGTAGCACCGGACAACCAAACCGTCGCCAAAAAATGGCGCGGGATCGGAGTGCGAATCGAGGACGACGTCTTGGTCACCAAAAAAGGCTGTGAAATCCTGACAGGCGATGTACCCAAAACCGTCGCCGAGATCGAGGCGCTGATGGCCGCTGCGCGAATCCAGGCCGCATGAGCCGCTTCAACCTGGCCATCGTAGGTGGCGGGCTGGTTGGCGCGAGCCTGGCATTGGCGCTGCAGGCTGGAGCGAAGGCGCGGGGCTGGAAGATTGTCCTGATCGAGCCATTTGCGCCCGGCGACACGTATCAACCCAGTTACGACGCACGCTCATCCGCACTCTCGTTTGGCGCGCGGCAGATCTACGAGCGCCTGGGTTTGTGGCAGCACATTAGCCGCCGCGCCGAGCCCATCCTCAAAATTCACGTTTCCGACAAAGGCCGGTTCGGCGCGGCGCATTTGTCTTCCATGCAGGAAGGCGTGCCGGCTCTGGGTTACGTGGTGGAAAACGCCTGGCTGGGGCAGTGCCTGTGGCAGGCGCTGGACCGGGACGTGATTAGCTGGCGCGTACCGGCCGAAGTGACCCATATGCAGGCGCTGCCCGACGGTTATCGGCTCACCCTGAACGATGAGAGCCAGCTCGACTGCGACCTGGCGGTGCTTGCTGACGGTGGCCGCTCCGGCCTGCGCGAGCAGCTGGGCATTACCGTGCGCAATACCCCTTACGACCAGAGCGCACTGATTGCGAACGTCACGCCAGGTGACGCGCACGGTGGCCAGGCTTTTGAGCGCTTCACCCAAGATGGCCCGATGGCCTTTTTACCGCTACCGGACAACCGCTGCGCACTGGTCTGGACACGCACCGGCGATGACGTGCAACGACTAGTGGCGCTGGACGATCGAAGTTTCCTCAGCGAGCTGCAAGGTGTGTTCGGCTACCGCTTGGGTACGCTTAAGCAAGTGGGGGCACGCCACAGTTATCCTTTGGCACTCATCGAAGCTGAAGAACAGATTCGCTCGCATCTGGTGGTGCTGGGGAACGCAGCCCACAGCCTGCATCCTATCGCGGGGCAGGGCTTTAACCTGTCGCTGCGTGATGCCGCTTCCCTCGCCGAAGCGCTGCTGGCCAGCGAGGCGCCTATGGGTGACCTGTCGACGTTGCAGGCCTACCGTGAGCGCCAGCGTGCTGATCAACAAATGACCATTGGTTTCTCTGATCAGGTGACGCGGTTGTTCAGCAGCCAGCAGTCTCTGCTGACCACCGGACGCAACCTGGGCCTGCTTGGTCTGGATTTGCTGCCCTCGGCCAAGAGCTGGTTCGCTCGCCAGGCGATGGGCCTTGGAACGCGCACCGATGTCTGAACACTCCATTCACTTGTGGCTTTCGCCACTGCCGAGAACGATTTAAAGCATGGAAACGCGCGCAGATCTGCTGATTATCGGGGCCGGGATGGTAGGAAGCGCGCTCGCATTGGCGTTGCGAGACAGCGGCCTGAACATCGTTGTGGTGGACGGCGGGCCTCTGACCGTTAAACCGTTCGTGGCCGACGCCCCCTTTGAAGCGCGGGTCAGCGCCCTGTCGATCGCCAGTCAGCGCATTCTTGAGCGGCTGGGTGTCTGGGAAGGGATTCTTGCGCGCCGAGTCAGCCCTTATGGCGATATGCACGTGTGGGATGGCAGCGGCACGGGCAAGGTGCATTTTTCCGCTTCCAGTGTTCACGCTGAGGTCCTTGGGCATATTGTCGAAAATCGCGTGGTGCAAGACGCGCTGGTCGAGCGCCTGCAGCAGAGCAGCATCGGCTTGTTGGCCGATGCGCGTCTGGAGCAGATGCGGCGGTCCGGTGATGACTGGCTTCTGACGCTTTCCGATGGTCGCCTGTTGCGCTCGCCGCTGGTGGTCGCGGCCGATGGCGCGAACTCCACTGTGCGGCGCATGACCGGCACAGCCACGCGTGAGTGGGACTACCTGCATCACGCCATTGTCACCAGCGTGCGCACCGCTGAATCCCACCACAAAACGGCGTGGCAGCGTTTTACCGACGAGGGACCGCTGGCTTTCTTGCCACTCGACCGTGAGGGCGAGCATTGGTGTTCCATCGTGTGGTCCGTGACGCCGGAGCAATCAGAGCGATTGATGAAGCTCGACGACGAACGCTTCTGCCGGGAGCTGGAAACTGCGTTCGAAGGTCGTCTCGGAAAGGTCATCTCTGTCGACCCGAGGCTTTGCGTCCCTTTGCGTCAGCGCCATGCCAAACGTTACGTGGCCGAGGGCCTTGCACTGATCGGCGATGCCGCGCACACCATCCATCCCTTGGCCGGGCAGGGGGTCAACCTGGGTTTTCTGGACGCCGCAGTGCTCGCCGAAGTATTGCGCGGCGCAGTCGAGAGGGGCGAGCGGCTGGCCGATGAGAGGGTCCTGAGTCGTTACGAACGTCGACGTATGCCGCATAACCTCGCGTTGATGGCCGCAATGGAGGGCTTTGAAAGGCTGTTCCAGGCTGACGCGCTGCCGGTTCGTCTGCTGCGCAATGCGGGGCTGAAGATGGTCGACCGCTCGGCGGAGGCAAAGGCATTGTTCGTGCGCCAGGCCTTGGGTCTGACCGGGGATCTCCCCAACTTGGCAAAGCTCTGAAACCACAACCCTTTCTGTAAACGCGGCTCACCGTGGGACCGGCTTCAGCCGGGAAAGCGCATGCTGCGAATATGATGGCGTTTCGGCTGGCCTATCCCGGCTAAAGCCGGTCTCACTAGAGCAGCCTCCATATTCTGTGAATCTGGTTGCAGCACTTCTTTCACTCCGCAACATCCAGTAACGCCTCCACACTGACACCGGTTGAGAAGGTAGATGCGATTCACTACCATTTCGCCTCGTTTTTCCCCCGAATCAGGAGAACCTGCATGCAGGCGAGCAAGCGTCTTTTGGCTGCCCTGGCATTAACCGTGCTCGGCAGCTCCGCCCAGGCCGCAGATGAAGTGGTGGTGTATTCCTCTCGTATCGACGAGCTGATCAAGCCGGTATTCGATGCCTATACCGCCAAGACCGGTGTAAAGGTCAAGTTCATCACCGACAAGGAAGCGCCGCTCATGCAGCGCATCAAGGCTGAAGGGGAAAACGCCACCGCTGACCTGTTGCTTACTGTCGACGCAGGCAACCTCTGGCAAGCGGAACAAATGGGCATCCTGCAGCCCTTCACCTCGCCGGTTATCGACGCGAACATTCCGTCGCAGTACCGATCTTCAACCCACAGCTGGACTGGCCTGAGCCTGCGGGCCCGGACCATCGCCTACTCCACTGATCGCGTTAAACCCGAAGAGATTTCGACCTACGAAGCGCTGGCTGACAAGCAGTGGGAAGGGCGCCTTTGCCTGCGTACCGCTAAAAAGGTCTACAACCAGTCGCTCACCGCCACGCTGATCGAAACCCACGGCGCCGAAGCGTCAGAGAAGATTCTCAAGGGCTGGGTGAATAACCTCTCCACCGACGTGTTTTCCGATGACATCGCGGTGCTGGAGGCCATCAACGCCGGCCAATGCGATGTTGGCATCGTCAACACCTACTACTACGGTCGTCTGCACAAGGACAATCCGGATCTGGCCGTACGCCTGTTCTGGCCCAACCAATCGGACCGCGGGGTCCATGTAAATCTCTCCGGTATTGGCCTGACTCGGTACGCGCCGCATGCCGAGGCCGCCAAAGCGTTGGTCGAGTGGATGACCGGCCCTGACGCCCAGACCATCTTCGCCGGCACCAACCAGGAGTTTCCCGCCAACCCGAAAGTCGCGCCTTCCGAAGAAGTGGCCAGTTGGGGCGCGTTCAAGGCGGACACCATCCCGGTTGAAGTGGCCGGGCGCCGGCAGGCCGAAGCGATTCGCATGATGGACCGCGCTGGCTGGAATTGATTGCAACCAGGCAGCCCCGTCTGAGGGAGCGCGCTTGCCCGCGAAGGCTATAGACCATGACATGAAGGTGTCTGAGGCTATGTCATCACCAGGGCCAGGGCGCTCCTGCAGGGGATCTCTAAATCCATGAGTAACGTCCTTGGCCCATTCCCCCCAGCGTCGCTGGTATCCCCTGGTTTTCACCATCGCCGCGTTGGTGCTGTTGCCCCTGAGCGTACTGTTTCTTTCCTGGCAGACCATCGACCTGCAGATCTGGTCCCATCTTTGGGAAACCCAGATGCCGCGATTGTTGGGCAATACCCTCACGCTGGTCATCGGCGTGGGACTGGGTGTCACACTGCTTGGGGTGAGCCTGGCATGGCTGACAGCGCTGTGTGAGTTCCCCGGACGGCGCTGGCTGGATTGGGCATTGATGTTGCCCTTTGCGATCCCGGCGTATGTGCTGGCGTTCGTCTTTGTGGGCTTGCTGGATTTCGCAGGCCCCGTGCAAACGCTGATGCGCGAGTGGTTCGGCTCAGGTTTGCGTTTGCCGCGGGTGCGCTCCACCGGCGGCGTCATCATCGTGCTGGTGCTGGTGTTCTATCCCTACGTCTACCTACTGGCGCGCACTGCGTTTCTGGCCCAGGGAAAAGGCCTCATGGAGGCGGCGCGCATCCTCGGCCAGTCCCCGTGGCAGGCCTTCTGGCGGGTTGCACTGCCCATGGCAAGGCCGGCAATCGGCGCGGGCGTGGCCCTTGCATTGATGGAAACCCTTGCCGATTTCGGCGCCGTCTCGGTGTTCAACTTCGACACCTTCACCACCGCGATCTACAAAACCTGGTACGGCTTCTTCAGCCTGTCGAGCGCCGCGCAACTGGCGAGCCTACTGCTGCTGGCCGTCATGGTCCTCCTGTACGGCGAGCATCGCGCACGGGGGGCGAGCCGACCGAGCAACGAGCGGCCGAGGGTCAAAGCGTTATATCACCTGCATGGGTTTAAAGCCGCTGCAGCTAGTGCATGGTGTGGGCTGGTGTTCGCCTGCGCATTTGTGGTGCCGCTGCTGCAATTGATCGTCTGGGTCTGGCAACGCGGTCGATTCGATCTGGATGAGCGTTACGCCGGCCTGATTCTCCACACGCTTTATCTGGGGGCCATTGCTGCGCTGGTCACGGTGTGCGTCGCGATGATTCTGGTATTTGCCCGACGCCTCGCGCCCACTCGGGCCATTCGCTCCGGGGTCAGCGTCGCTAACATCGGCTACGCGTTGCCGGGTTCGGTGCTGGCGGTGTCGATCATGCTGGCGTTCAGTTATCTGGACCGCGAATGGGTCGTGCCGCTCTCCGGCTGGCTGGGGGGTGCCGGCAAGCCGCTGCTGCTGGGCAGCCTGGGGGCGCTGGTGCTTGCCTATCTGGTGCGGTTCATTGCAGTCGCTTACGGGCCGCTCGAGAACAGTTTGTCGCGCATTCGCCCATCGTTGCCGGAGGCTGCACGCAGTCTGGGCGTTAGCGGCCCGCGATTGTTTTTCAGGATTTATCTGCCGCTGCTCATCCCCGGCACGCTGAGCGCTGCACTGTTGGTCTTCGTGGATGTGCTCAAGGAAATGCCCGCCACTCTGCTCATGCGCCCGTTTGGCTGGGATACGCTGGCCGTGCGCATCTTTGAAATGACCAGCGAAGGTGAGTGGGCGCGTGCCGCTTTGCCAGCGCTGACATTGGTGCTGGTCGGGTTGCTTCCGGTCATCGGTCTGATTAGACGTTCGGCCAGGCCGATTGGCTAGGTGCGGGGTGCTGACCTTGCGGCTACAATGCGCCGCAATCGACTCGGTCTGTCAGACAATTCCACAAATTAGCATAAGCGTCAGACCCCAAGTCGGGGGGTTTGCGGGATTGCAATTGACTGCGTCTTCGCCACGCCCGGAAGGAGAAACCCATGGGACAGCGCACGCCCCTCTTTGACCTGCACCTTGCGCTTGGCGCAAAGCTGGTCGATTTTGGTGGTTGGGATATGCCCCTGCACTACGGCTCCCAGGTCGAGGAGCACCATCAGGTGCGCCGGGACTGCGGGATTTTCGACGTGTCGCACATGCATGTGCTCGACATATCCGGAAGCCAGGCCCAGCCTTGGCTGCAGCGTCTGCTGGCCAACGACGTGGGTAGGTTGCAGCAGATTGGGCGCGCGCTTTACAGCGCAATGCTCGACACCCGTGGCGGCATCGTCGACGACATGATCGTCTACCTGACCGAGACGGGTTATCGGCTGGTAGTCAATGCCGCCACCGGCGCCAAGGACCTGGCCTGGATGAACGCCAACCTTGCCGGCTATGACGTGCGCGTCGAGCATCGCTCGGAACTGGCCATGCTCGCCATTCAGGGGCCCAACGCACGGCAGAAGATCGGCGAACTGGTCACCCAGGAGCGTACGGCGCTCATCCATACACTGCGGCCATTCGAAGGCCAGCAAGACGGCGACTGGTTCATTGCCCGCACGGGCTATACCGGTGAAGACGGCCTGGAAATCATTCTGCCCGCCAGCGAGGCCTGCAGTTTCTTCAACGACATGGTGGGCGCCGGCATTTCGCCGATCGGGTTGGGCGCGCGCGATACACTGCGTCTGGAGGCCGGGATGAACCTCTACGGCCAGGAAATCGACGAGCATGTCTCACCGCTGACCTCAAACATGGCCTGGACTGTCGCGTGGGCGCCCGAAGACAGGCAGTTCATCGGGCGCGCTGCACTTGAAGCGGAACGCGCGCAAGGCCTTGTTTCCAAATTAGTAGGACTGGTCCTGGAAGAGCGGGGCGTTTTGCGCGCCCATCAGGTCGTCCGCGTAGCGGAAGTTGGCGAAGGAGAGATCACCAGTGGTAGTTTCTCTCCTACGCTAAGCAAGTCGATCGCGCTGGCGCGTGTACCGATGGCAACCGCTGACCGTGCCGAAGTGGAAATTCGCGGCAAGTGGTACCCGGTCCGTGTGGTGCAACCCGCTTTCGTGCGTCACGGCAAAGCGTTGATCTAAACCAGATTTGACAGCCATCCCTGGCGGGTTTTTCCGCTGACCTGATGAAGTAGAGAGGACAAGAACATGAGCACTACTCCCGCCGAACTGCGTTTCGCTGAAAGCCACGAGTGGGCAAAGCAAGAAGGTGATCTGATCGTTGTGGGTATCTCCGATCATGCGCAGGAAGCGCTGGGCGACGTGGTGTTTGTCGAGCTGCCGGAAGTCGGCAAAGTCTTCGCAGCGGCAGGCGATCAGGCAGGCGTGGTCGAGTCCGTGAAGGCTGCGTCCGACATCTACTCGCCAGTGGCGGGTGAAGTTGTTGCAGTCAACGACTCACTGACGGGTGAGCCGGAAGCCCTGAACAACACCCCTTACGAATCGTGGATCTTCAAGGTCAAGCCAGCCAACACCGACGACCTGGGCAAGCTGCTCGACGCAGCGGGCTACAAGGCTCTGATTGGCGAGTAAGCTGCTCGGCCAGTCGTAAAAAAGCCGCTCCAATGAGCGGCTTTTTGTTGAGACTGATTTGGCGAGCAAACGCCGGTGAGCCCCAAAAGAGAATTACTGTTCGGCGACCAGGTTTTTCGCCAGGATGGCGTTCGCCAAGTCCATATCCGATGCCTTGAGCGCCGGGTTGTCCTTGCGAACCTGATCCATGGCCGCTTCCAGGTACGGGCCGCGGATTTCGCCGTTGCTGGCTACATAACTGCCAGCGTCATCTTGTGCGGCAACGATCAGCTTGTGATGACGGAAAGTCAGGTAGGTGGAGCCGGTGGTTGCACCGGACGACAGGACGTCCCGCAGAAAACCGTCGGCCATCGCTGAACCGACCGGCAGGGAAAGCAAGGCTAACGTGGCTACAGCAAGTTTGAGACGCATGACGGGTACTCCGATTTTGGTTTGTTCTGAAACGATTTGATACGCCGTTGCCCGGTCTAGTTCCCCAGGCGCTGGCAGTCATACGACCACCACGTGCAAAATCGTGCCGTCCTGTGCGGTCACCCTCACACGGTCGCCTGCCGGAGCATCCGGTCCTACGACCATCCAGACGCCGTCGCCGACCTTGATCTTGCCTCGCCCGTTGATGATGGATTCCTGAACCACGAAGGTCTGTCCGATCAACTCCGAGCCGCGCATGTTCAGCCCCGGCTGATCCGACTTGCGCTGCACGCTGCGCTGACGGCGCCACCAGTACAGGGCAGTCAGCACCGACAGCACCGCAAATGACACGAACTGCATTTCCCAGCTCAAGGCCGGCAGGATGTAGGTAAGAATGCCCACGCCTGCTGCAGCGACGCCGATCCACAGCAGATAGCCGCCCGCACCGAACACCTCAAGGATCAGCAGCACCGTGCCGAGCCCCAGCCAGTCCCAAAACGACAGGTCTTGCAGATAGGTCCACATGGCTCAGACTCGCTTGCCGGCTTCAGGTTTGGGCGTGTCGAACGTGGCTTTGACGATCTCGCCGATACCGCCAATGGCTCCGATCATCTGACTGGCCTCCAGCGGCATGAGAATGACTTTGCTGTTGTTGGCCGAAGCCAGCCTGCCCAGCGCATCAATGTATTTCTGTGCAACGAAGTAATTGATTGCCTGCACATCGCCTGACGCAATGGCCTCGGAAACCACCTGGGTCGCGCGCGCCTCGGCTTCGGCCTGTCGTTCACGGGCTTCGGACTCCAGAAATGCGGCCTGACGCTCGCCTTCGGCTTCCAGAATCTGTGCCTGCTTCTTGCCCTCGGCGGTGAGGATGGCCGAAGCCCTTAGCCCTTCGGCCTCCAGAATTTGAGCGCGTTTGATTCGTTCGGCTTTCATCTGCCCCGACATCGCCGCCATCAGATCAGCAGGAGGGCTGATGTCCTTGATTTCAATCCGGGTGATCTTGATGCCCCATGGCGCAGTGGCCTCATCGACGATGCGCAGCAGCCGTTCGTTGATACCGTCGCGCTGGCTGAGCATCGCGTCCAGCTCCATCGAACCGAGTACGGTCCGGATATTGGTCTGCAACAGGTTGCGAATAGCGTGTTGCAGGTTATTGACCTCATACGCGGCCTGGGCGCAGTTGACCACTTGGTAAAAACACACGGCGTCGATCTGCACCGTGGCGTTGTCCGACGTGATGACTTCCTGTGGCGGGATGTCGAGCACGGTCTCCATCATGTTCAGTTTGTGGCCTATACGGTCGACTATCGGCACGATGATGTTCAGCCCAGGCTTGAGCGTGTTGGTGTAGCGGCCGAAGCGTTCAACGGTCCACTGGTACCCCTGCGGTACCACTTTGAAGCCCATAAACACGATGGCCACGGCCAACGCCACAAAAAGTAAAACCACACTTCCGGTTTGCATAACGGATCCCTGTTGGTGACGGTAAGAAGTCGATCGGGCAGAGTAGGGTAATTGGATCTGCGCGGCGAGATTCTGTTGTACCACTGGCAGCACGGTTCGCGCAGCAGCTGAGCCTTGAGCAATACACACCATAGGAGAGCGTCATGGCTGTTCTAGATAGTTTTCGCCTCGACGGCAGGGTAGCGTTGATAACCGGTTCCAGCGCGGGTATTGGCCTGGCGATCGCCCGTGGCCTGGCCGAAGCCGGCGCCACAGTGGTGCTGAATGGTCGTAATAAACAGACGCTGCAAGCAGCGGCGCAGACCCTCGCGAACGAGGGGCACGTTGTTCATACCCAAGCCTTTGACGTGACCGACAGCGCCGCGGTTGCCGTTGCGGTTCAGGCAATCGAGCAGCGCGTCGGGGCGCTGGAAATTCTGGTCAACAACGCGGGCATACAAAGACGCGGGCCACTGGCCGATTTTCAGGAAGCAGACTGGCACGAGCTCATGCGCACCAATCTGGACAGCGCGTTCTTTGTCGGTCAGGCCGTTGCCCGCTGCATGATTGCGCGTGGACGCGGGCGGATCATCAACATCTGCTCCGTGCAGAGCGAGCTGGGCCGCCCGGGGATTGCGCCGTACACGGCAAGCAAAGGCGCGTTGAAAATGCTGACCAAGGGGATGGCGATAGACTGGGGCCCGCTGGGTCTTAACGTCAACGGCATCGGTCCGGGGTATTTCAAAACCGAGCTGAACGCTGCGCTGGTGGCCAATGCCGAATTCAGCGACTGGCTGGTGCAGCGCACGCCGAGTCGTCGCTGGGGCGACGTGTCAGAGCTGGCGGGCGCTGCGGTGTTTCTGGCATCGGACGCAGCAAGCTTCGTCAACGGCCACATCCTTTACGTCGACGGTGCCATCACGGCCTCGTTGTAACACGGAGAACGCTCATGCAATCGATTGTCTGCCACGCCGCGAAAGATCTGCGCGTCGAGCCTGCCGACGACGCACTGCCGCTGGTCAGCGGTCAGCTGCGAGTACGCGTCGCTCGCGGCGGTATCTGCGGCTCGGACCTGCATTACTACCAGCACGGCGGTTTCGGTGCGGTTCGACTGAAAGAGCCGATGGTCCTCGGCCATGAAATCTCGGCGGTCATTGAGGAAGTCGCGGATGCGAACGGCACGTTCAGCGTTGGACAACGGGTTTCTGTCTCGCCGTCACGACCGTGCGGTGACTGCAAATACTGTCATGAGGGCCTGCCCAATCACTGCCTTAACATGCGGTTTTACGGCAGCGCGATGCCTTTCCCTCACATCCAGGGCGCGTTTCGTGAGCGTCTTGTGATCGATTCAAGCCAGGCCCATTTGCTGGCGCCCACCACAACGCTGGCAGAAGCCGCGCTGGCCGAACCGCTGTCGGTGGGGCTCCATGCAATCCAGCGTGCCGGCGGGGTATTCGGCAAGCGCGTGTTGGTGACCGGTTGTGGCCCGATCGGCAATTTGCTGATCGGCAGCCTGCGCGCGGCAGGTGCGCTGCAGATCGTGGCTGCGGACCTGAGCGACAGCGCGCTGGCTTGTGCCCGTCGCATGGGCGCCAGCGAGACGCATAACCTGCGTGACGAGCCGCAGGCGCTGGCTCGCTATACCGCCGATAAGGGTTATTTCGATGTGATGTTCGAAGCATCCGGCAGCGCTCAGGCGCTGGGTAACGGTCTGACCTGTATGCGTCCCCGCGGAATCGTGGTGACCGTCGGGCTCGGCGGGGACGTGGCGATTCCCCTGAATCTGGTGGTGGGCAAGGAAATCGATCTGCGCGGCACCTTCCGCTTCCATGCCGAATTCGCTCAAGCCGTGGATTTGCTTAACCGCAAGGTGATCGATGTCACGCCCGTGATCTCCCATACCGTTGCCTTCGAAGATGCCGTTCAAGCGTTCGAGCTGGCGGGAGACAAGCAACAGGCGATGAAAGTGGTGCTGGACTTCGGCGTTGCAGACGTCTGACGGAGTAAGCAATCGGGCTGGTGTGGCACTGCCGGCACAGGCCATTGCGGCATTACCAGACCAGCGCCCTGTAGGGGCGCTTGCCCGCGAAGGCGTTGTGTCAGGCGCCCTTATGCCACTGCCCCATCTCGTTCGCCAGCAAGCCGGCTCCTACAGTGATTGCGGCGTGCCAGCTAACATGACTGCGGCCCATTTGACGGGTTCGCGGGCAGCGCTCAGGGTGGCTAACGCTGCTCGCTCTGTGGCGTTACGCGCAGCACTTCTTCCACCGTCGTTAGCCCTGCTGCGACCTTTTGCGCGCCAGACAACCGCAGGCTGCGCATGCCATCCTTGAATCCCTGACGACGCAATGCCGTCAGGTCCAGGTCGGCTGAAATCAGCGATTTGACGGCGTCTGACATCAGCATGATTTCGTAGACCCCGGCGCGGCCGCGATACCCTGTGTCGCGGCATTCGGCACAGCCGACCGCCCGATGCGCGCCACTCGGCACAGGCGCCTGCCACGGGCGTGTCAGGGTCTGCCAGTCAGCCTCATCCATCTCGATCGGCGCCTTGCAGTGCGGGCAAAGCGTACGCACCAGCCGCTGTGCCATTACGCCGAGAATCGTTGCTTTAAGCAGGTAATGCGGCACACCCAATTCGAGCAAGCGACTGACCGCGCTGGGTGCGTCGTTGGTGTGCAGGGTCGAAAGCACCAAGTGACCCGTGAGCGCGGCCTGGATAGCCATTTCTGCTGTTTCCAAGTCGCGAATCTCGCCGATCATGATGATGTCAGGGTCCTGCCGCATCAGTGCCCGCACGCCGCTGGCAAAGTTCAGATCAATGTTGTGCTGGACCTGCATCTGGTTAAACGCTGGCTCGACCATTTCAATCGGGTCCTCGATGGTGCAGAGGTTCACCTCCGATGTCGCCAGCTTTTTCAGCGTCGTGTACAACGTGGTGGTTTTGCCGGAACCGGTCGGTCCTGTCACCAGAATGATGCCGTTGGGCTGGCGGGTCATGCCTTCCCAGCGGCGGAGGTCATCGCCGGAGAATCCCAACTGGTCGAAGTCTTTGAGCAGTACTTCCGGGTCGAAGATCCGCATCACCATCTTTTCCCCGAACGCGGTAGGCAGCGTCGATAACCGCAGTTCCACTTCGCCGCCGTCAGGCGTTTTGGTCTTCACACGGCCATCTTGTGGCTTGCGCTTCTCGGCCACATTCATGCGGCCCAGACTCTTCAGGCGGCTGGTAACCGCCATCGCGACCTGCGGCGGGAATTGATAGACGTTGTGCAGCACGCCGTCGATGCGGAACCGCACCGTTCCCGCTTCACGACGAGGCTCGATGTGAATGTCACTGGCGCGCTGCTGATAGGCGTACTGAAAAAGCCAGTCGACGATATTGACGATGTGCGCGTCGTTCGCATCGGGTTCCTGATCGCTGGCGCCGAGCTTGAGCAACTGTTCAAAGTTGCCCATGTTGCTGACTTTTTGGTCGCTGGCGCTGGCGCCGCTGACCGATTTTGCCAACCGATAAAACTCGACGGCCAGTTTCTGCACGTCGACGGGATTGGCGACGACCCGTTTGATCGGCATTTTCAGCACGTGGGTCAGGTCGGCTTCCCACGCATGCACGTAGGGCTGTGCGCTGGCGATAGTGACCGCATCGCGATCAACATCCACCGCGAGAATCTTGTGGCGCTGGGCGAAGGCGTAGGACATCAACGGTGTGACGGCAGCGACGTTGATCTTCAGCGGGTCAATACGCAGATACGGCTGCCCGGCTTGCTCGGCCAGCCAGGCGGTCAGGGTTTCAAGATCGAGTTTCTTGCCGGGCCGCTTGTGGTTATCGAACTGCTGGTTGGCAATGAGTTCGAGCGGATGGGCGTGGAGGTTCTGCGCAGCTCGGCGCAGGGTGAGCGCATATTCGGCATTGTCCTGATCGAGGTAACCCTGCGCGACGAGATCGCGCAGTACTTCGTTCAGATCCAGCCAGCGGTCCTGAGATGATGAGGCGAGGACGGACATGCGGGCTCCTTCGGGCGAGACGGCTTACTTCGGTGATGAGCAAGAGTAGTCCCAAGCGTGCCAGTTGCGGTGCCCTGCCGGTAGTGAAGCATTGCCAATATTTTCGGAGCACTCAACTGGCAGCGAGTGAGACGGCCTCGGTTACGACGTGCAAATCGCCTATCGGTTCCAGTTCGACCGAGCATACGCTGACCAAGTTGCGCATTTTTTCACCAATGACCTGCGCCCGGTGCCATGTCATGCCCCCCACTTCAACACTCACCATCAACATGTCTTCCTGTTGCAGCACTGAAACCTGGCGGGGTATGAGGTACTGCATTGCAAAAAGATTAAGCAGCCGGCAGAGCACATCGGCTTCGGCCTCGGCAAGAATTTCAAAGCGCGACACGCAGTGAGCGTTACCCACCGACCAAGCATCGTGACGCAGTGGGGCAGGGTGGAAGGCTTCAAAATGCGGCATGCAAGATCTCCTGGCAAACGTACCGTTGCAGTGACGGCGGATGAAAGAAAGTTTTACATGCTCCAGCAGAAATTTCTGATCGAAGATATGCTGTGTCGCGCCGAAAAAGACTTGTTTATGTGACCAATCTGGCTTTGGAGACTCAGCTATGCATACAGAGCTGGATGGCTACGATCGAAAAATTCTGGCACTGCTGCAGGAGGATGCGTCGTTGTCGAGCGCGCAAATTGCCGAGCAGGTAGGCCTGTCGCAATCGCCCTGCTGGCGACGGATCCAGAGGTTGAAAGATGAAGGGGTGATCAGGCGTCAGGTCACGCTGCTCGATCGCAAAAAAATCGGGCTCAACACGCAGATTTTCGCCGAGGTGAAGCTCAACGCTCACGGTCGGTCCAACTTCACCGAGTTCACCGATGCGATCCGCGGATTTCCCGAGGTGCTGGAGTGTTATGTGTTGATGGGCTCAGTGGACTTCTTGCTGCGCATCGTCACGCCGGACATCGAAGCGTACGAGCGATTCTTCTTCGAAAAGCTTTCGCTGGTGCCGGGGATACAGGAGGTGAACTCGACTGTGGCGCTGTCGGAGATCAAATCGACGACGAGCTTGCCGATTGTGAGATAGCTTTCGCCTTTCCCGGCTGAAGCCAGCCCCGCTGATGGATCGCGTTCGCTAGTGGGACCGTATGTTGTTGGTGGGACCGGCTTTAGCCGGGAAGGCGTCGGTAGGCACACTGCAAAAATGAGAGTGCTGCCGCTGGCCTCTTCCCGGCTGAAGCCGGTCCTACGGGTACACAGTATGTTGTTGGTGGGACCGGCTTTAGCCGGGAAGGCGTCGGTAGGCTCACTGCAAAAATGAGAGTGCTGTCGCTGGCCTCTTCCCGGCTGAAGCCGGTCCTACGGGTGCACAGTATGTTGTCGGTGGGACCGGCTTTAGCCGGGAAGGCTTCGGCAGGCACACTGTAAATTGAGAGTGCTGTCACTGGCCTCTTTTCGGCTGAAGCCGGTCCTACG